>CAJXSU010000063.1 GCA_913061465.1 uncultured Flavobacterium sp. | reverse complement strand
AGATGGTGATCTTACCAGTTCTATAGTTGTCACTGGAAGTGTTGATACTAGTACAATAGGCACTTACAGGCTTACCTATAATGTTAGTGATGCTAGTGGCAATGCTGCAGTTCCAGTAAGACGAAAGGTTGCTGTCGTTCCAACATTAGGAATTGATTCTGTTGAAGATAATTTTTTAGAAATATATCCAATTCCATCTCAAAATTTTCTAGTTATTAGACAAAATACATATATTAAGAAAGTTGAATTGTTTAATATCATTGGACAAATAATTAATAAATATATTACGAATAGCAAGGAAATAAGAATTGATACAAGTAATTTAAAAAGTGGAATTTACTTGATGAGAATTAATGACAATAAAAAATTAATTAAAATAATTAAACAATAATCGTAAACTTATTTTTAATAACAACTTTTTTAGTTAGATCTAAAATTTATTTACAAGTTTTCTATCGGATCCCAGAAGACTTTTTCTAAATCTTGAATTTGATTTTCTATGATTATAATTCCTTCATTTTCTAACAATTGTTGCATAAGATTGGTTCCACCAAAATGATGTTTTCCTGTGAGTAATCCTTTTCTATTAACAACTCTATGCGCGGGAACTTCTTTTGTTTGGTTGTGAGAATTATTCATTGCCCAGCCTACCATTCTGGCAGACCTTGCGGCTCCTAAATATTTAGCAATACTTCCATAGGTAGTAACTTTACCATAAGGGATTAAACGTGCAATTTGGTATACTTTTTCGAAAAAGTTGTCAGATTCTTTCACTGTTGAAAGATAGTGAAAATGATTTTTTATTTATTAAGATTGAAAGAGGTATTCATGTGAATTAAAAATTCAATTTAAACCTAATGTAAGTTATAGCCTTTCCTTTTTTTAAGTATTTTTTTTCGTAGAAAGTTTGTGTTCCTGTTACTTCATCAGGAGAATAATAATCTTTATAAACATCATGGTTAGCGTGTAAAATTTCATGACCTTCTCCATGCAGTAATCCTAAAGTATAGCCGTGCATAAATTCACTGTCTGTTTTTAGGTTTACAACCCCATTTTCTTTTAAAATTTCATGATATTTTAAAAGAAAATCATGATTTGTCATTCTATGCTTAGTTCGCTTGTATTTAATTTGAGGATCTGGAAACGTAATCCAAATTTCATCAACTTCAGCTTTATCAAAAATATAGTCTACCAATTCTATTTGAGTTCTTATAAAGGCTACATTTGTTAAATTATCTTCCAAAGCTGTTTTAGCACCCCTCCAAAAACGAGCACCTTTAATGTCTATACCAATAAAATTCTTATCTGGATTTCTTTCAGCTAAAGCAATGGTGTATTCACCTTTACCACAACCTAATTCAATAACAATTGGGTTATTGTTATTAAAAAAAGAATGCCATTTTCCTTTGTGTAAAAAGTCATGAAGAACTTCTTCTCTTGTTGGTTGAATGACATTAGGAAACGTTTCGTTTTCATGAAAACGTTTCAATTTATTTTTACTTCCCAAAATAGTAGTTGATTAAGCGCGATCTTCTGTTCCCTCTTTGACGAATTTTCGAGACTCTTTCATCCAATAAGCCAAGAGAACTAATAAAACACCTAAAAAAAACCAATTCACAGCATTTGCTATCCACCACCCAAAATCTTCTTGCGCTAGAGAACGAATACTATTAAAGGGTAAGAACAACACATCAGTGAATAATTCTCCAACCCATTTGAAAATATTGAATGCTATCATATCTTAAAGTATATTTACGGTACAAAAATATAAAAACTAAGTATGTTAGCCAATTTTTTTGGGAAATCAAATCCAGCAAATTTTATTGTCATTTTTTCTATTTTTTTAGGATTTTTTTTAACTCACAATATAACTTCATCCCTCTCAGTAATATTTAATTTTAATTTTGTTTTGGATCAGGTTTTAATGCTTACATTTTTTTTAGTGTTTTTCTTTTTTTTCAACTTCATTTTATCTAAAAATAAATTAACTCTATACAATTCTTATGGGTTTTTAATTTTTGTGCTATTATTTGGGTTTTTTCCTGCTTCAATGTCAAGTAAACATGAATTATTTTTAAATATCTTAGTATTGGTATATTTAAGAAGGGTTTATAGTTTAAGAAGCGGTAAAGACCTTTACAAGAAAATATTTGATAGTGGATTTTGGTTGGGAATCCTTTTTCTACTAGCTCCAAAAACTGTTCTATTTGGAATATTACTATTTTTATCGATATGGTTATTCCAAAAAATCAACTTAAGAACACTTTTAATTTCTTGTTTAGGGTTTTTGGCCCCTTTAACATGCTACGTCACCTATTGTTTTTGGTTTAATCAAACTGAGGAGTTTACAGCATTATTTTTATGGTATGCTAATTATAATTTTGAATTATTTACAGAAAGCTCCATTTTTACGTCTTCTATGGTATTGGGAATATTATTAATGATTTCAATAATAATAAAAACTCCAAAAGTGATTTCAATTAGTGGTAATTATAGGAAATATTGGATTCTTATTATTTTTAATTTTATTATAGCAATTACTGTTCTCACAATTCAAAATACACTTAATGAATCTCAATTTATATTACTTTTTTTTCCAATATCTATTATTTTAACAAATTGGCTAGAAAGCATACAAAAATCTTTTTTAAAGAATATTCTTATAGCATCATTACTTATTACTCCAATTATTCTCTTTATAATTTAGGACCATAAGAAAGATCACCAGCATCACCCAACCCCGGAACAATATATCCTTTTTCATTTAGTGTTGGGTCAATATCTGCAATCCATAACTCTGTACTCTTTGGAAAATGTTTTTTGATATAATTGACACCTAATTCAGAGCCAATTACAGAAATAATATGAATTTTTTTAGGGGTGCCAAATTTTTTAATTGCTTCATACACAGTGACCATTGATTTTCCAGTAGCTAGCATTGGATCTGCAATAATTAATGTTTTTCCATCCAACGCAGGAGTTGCAAAATACTCTACTTTAATTTCAAACGTTGTATTGTTCTTTGAGTGGTGTCTGTATGCAGAGATGAATGCATTTTCAGCAGTGTCAAAATAATTTAAAATTCCTTGGTGAAGGGGAAGTCCAGCTCTTAGAATAGAACAAATCACCAAATCATTGTGAATTACTTTTAAGTTTTTTTCTCCCAATACAGTAAATATTTTTTCTTCAGAATAGCTAAGTTCCTTACTTAATTCATAAGATAAAATTTCACCAATACGTTCTATATTCCTTCTAAAACGCATACTATCTTTTTGAATATTTTGATCCCTTATTTCTTTTATGAAGGTGTTTAGAACTGATTTTTTTTTCAATAAATGATGTACAATCATATTTTGTTTTTTAGTTTCAAAAAAAAAGTGTTTTATTTAAATTACGTATATTTATAAAAGTTAATATATTATAATTAGCAAATTCATAAACTTACAACTTATGATAATCAGCTGAGAATTTAACAACCAAAAACAAAAAAGAGTCATTAATGACTCTTTTTTTATTTACTTAAAACACTCATAATTTTTTCGATTACTCTGTCTGGTGATATAGTTTCCATTACATTTTCATAT
The DNA here is from genome assembly GCA_913061465.1 of uncultured Flavobacterium sp. Classification (GTDB taxonomy): domain Bacteria; phylum Bacteroidota; class Bacteroidia; order Flavobacteriales; family Flavobacteriaceae; genus Polaribacter. Next base: position 6,883 of record CAJXSU010000063.1, on the reverse strand, counting down.
CCATTTATTACTTTATTTCCATAAATCGAGCAGGGTATTTTAGGATATTTTTCAAGATCTGAAATCAAACAATAATCGTCGGGTTGATGAAACGGAGCAAAGCCAGCATAAGGATGTGTTACCCCCCATAGTGTAATGGTTTTTACTTGTTGCATTGCTGCTAAATGAGCATTACCCGAATCCATAGAAACCATTAAGTCTAATTCACTTATAACTTTTAATTCTTCTTTAAAAGAAAGTTGTCCAGCTAGATTAATTACGTTTTTGTAAGTGTTTTCTATAGTATTTAAAATTTTTATTTCATGTTTTCCTCCGCCAAAAAGAAATATTTTAAATCCTTTTGAGGCCATTTCTTTAATTACTTCTTCCATTAGCTGAAGTGGATATACTTTGCCTTTAAATGCTGCAAAAGGAGCAATACCAATCCAGGTATCCTTTTTTAATCCTGTGATAAGAGTAATTTTTTCAGATAATTTTTTTTTCTCAATTAGGGTTGGATTTGAAAGGTCTAGATTAAAACCTAATTTGTTTAAAACTTCTGCATATCGCTGATGCGAAGTTTTTAATTGCTTAAAAATCTTATTTTTTGTTCTTGTTAGTGCTTTTTTTTCTGTCCTTCCTTTGTTTATACATATGCACGGATTTCCATTAAAAATAAATAGAGTCCTCAGTATTTTTGAACGTAATACATCGTGAAAATCAGCAACATGTGTAATTTTTTCTTTCTTGAGTTCACGGTAGAGTTTAAAAAGGCCTAATATACCTTTGTGTTTTGTATTTACTTGAGCAGCAAAAAAAGAAACTTGAGGAATTTTATCAAAAAGAGGTTTAAAAAAAGGCTTAGACAGAACTGTTATTTTACATTCAGGATGTTTCTCTGTGAGTGCTCTAATAACTGGAATCGACATGGCAACATCTCCCATTGCTGAAAGCCTAATTATTAAAATATGTTGATGGTTAGACACTAATAACTTTTAAATGTAAATGTAATCTTTTCATCAGAATTATATTCATGTCTAAAATTATTATGGAATTCTTTAGTTTTAAAAATCGATTATTAAACTAAGACATCTAAAAGTAACAGGAAATTAATAATGTATCTTTGTAATCTATTAAAAAGACAATAAATGATTCAATCAATGACGGGTTACGGTAAATCCGTATTACACTTATCAGATAAAAAAGTAACCATAGAGATAAAATCTCTAAACAGTAAGAATTTAGATTTAAATGTTCGTATTCCTTCTTACTATAGGGTAAAAGAACTTGCTGTCAGAAAAGAATTGGCCTCTTCACTAGTGAGAGGAAAAGTAGATTTTTCTATTTATATAGAAATGACAGCAGATGAAACCTCGACAACAGTAAATAAAGGGGTTGTTGCAGAATACATGCAACAGCTAAGAAATGTAGTTCAAACCGGTTCCTCTAATGATGTAGAATTGTTAAAAATGGCTGTTAAAATGCCAGATGCTTTAAAAACAGAGCGTGAGGAATTAAATGAGGATGAATGGTCCGAAATTAATGTAAAGATAAAAGAAGCTATCAAAGAGATCATTCAATATCGAATAGACGAGGCAGCCTCTTTGGAAGATGATTTTAAATTGAGAATTAAAAATATTGAAAGTTTTTTAGTTGAAGTAAAGTCATTTGATGAGTCAAGAATAGAGTTCGTTAAAGAGCGACTGAAAAAAGCAATAGATGAACTAAAAGTGACAGCAGATGAAAATCGTTTTGAACAAGAATTGATATACTATCTTGAAAAACTTGATATCAATGAAGAGAAGGTAAGGTTAGGAAATCACTTAAGCTATTTTTTACAAGAACTAGAGACCCCAGACTCTAATGGAAAAAAATTAGGATTCATTGTACAAGAGATAGGTAGAGAGATAAATACTATTGGATCAAAAGCTAACTTTGCTCCAATGCAAAAAGCTGTTATTCAAATGAAGAACGAGCTAGAAAAAGTTAAAGAACAGATTTTAAACGTATTATAATATAGATTCTGAAAAAAACTTCTGTAAGACGATATAACTTAAAGCATGAATAAATTTAAAGGAAAATTAATTGTTTTTTCAGCACCTTCAGGATCAGGAAAAACGACTATTGTCCGTCACTTATTACATCAAGAAAAATTTGGACTTGAGTTTTCTATATCTGCAACCTCTAGGGAGTCTAGAGGTAAAGAAATTCATGGAGAAGATTATTATTTTATGTCTGCAGAACAATTTAAACAAAAAATAAAAGCAGATGAATTTTTAGAATGGGAAGAAGTTTACATTAATAATTTTTATGGGACTCTAAAGTCAGAAGTCGATAGAATTTGGGCAAAAGGAAAGCATGTAATATTTGATATTGATGTGGCTGGTGGGTTAAGAATTAAGAAAAAATTCCCAGAGAAAACTTTGGCTGTTTTTGTAAAACCACCTGACATTAACGAACTAATAATCAGATTAAAACAAAGAGGAGAAGAATCTCCAGAAAAAATAGCTATGCGAGTTGCAAAAGCTCCAACAGAGATGGCAACAGCGCCTCAGTTTGATACCATAATTTTAAATGATGACCTAGCAACAGCGTTACAAGATGCTGAAAATTTAGTAAATGATTTTTTAAATAAGTAAGTATGAAGATTGGGTTATATTTTGGGACTTTTAATCCAATTCACGTAGGGCATGTGATTATTGCCAATCATTTAGTGGAGTATTCAGAGCTAGATGAGATATGGATGGTTGTTACTCCACATAATCCACATAAAAATAAAAGTTCTCTTTTAGCAAATCATCATAGATTAGAATTAGTGTATTTGGCACTCCAAAGCCATACTAAAATTAAACCTTCAGATATTGAGTTTAAATTACCTCAACCTAATTATACAGTTAATACATTAGCTCATATTAATGAAAAATACCCTCAACATGAGTTTAGTTTAATTATGGGTGAAGACAACTTAAAAAGTTTTCACAAATGGAAAAATTTTGAAACTATTTTAGAAAATCATCATCTTTATTGTTATCCTAGAATTTCTGAGGGAGAAGTTAAAACTAATTTTAACAATCACCCTAAAATTCATAGAATAGAGGCCCCAATTATTGAACTTTCAGCGTCATTAATTCGTAATGGAATAAAGAATAAAAAAAATGTAGCACCAATGCTTCCGATTGAAACGTGGAAATATATTGATGAGATGAATTTTTATAGAAAATAAATAACTATTGCCAATTAATTTAACTCATTTAAATACAGAGAATATTTAAAACAAGGTTTCGTTGTATATTTGTTACATCACACATTTTTAAATGGTAAAAAACAACAAAAAGAAAGGGAAATTAAAACAAAAACTTACAAATAAGTACCGTTTGGTTGTTTTAAACGAGAATACTTTTGAAGAAAGATTCTCGTTAAAATTATCACGCTTAAATTTTTACATTTTTGGTGGATTATTTTCTATTACTTTGATTTTAGTAACAATTTTATTAATTGCTTTTACACCATTAAAAGAATATATTCCAGGATACTCCTCAACTAAATTACAAAAAGACGCAAAAAAACTTACGATAGATTCAGATTCTCTAAAAAACAGATTAGTAATGTTAGAGAATTATACAAACTCTATCAAATCTGTATTAAAAGGAGAGTTAACTTCAGAGGAGATAATAGACTCTCTACAAGATTCAGCAAAAAGAATTCAAATAGATGAAAGTACACTAGACGCTACCAAGCAAGATTCTATTTTTAGAGAAAAGATTGAAAGTAGAGATCGTTTTCCTTTATCAGATGAATCACAGGATAAATTAAAAATTGTATTTTTTGCTCCTGTAAGTGGAAACGTTTCCCAGTTATTTAACTCTGAGAATAAACATTTTGCTATTGATGTAGTTGCTAAACTAGGAACACCTGTTAAAGCAGCAGCAGACGGTACTGTGATTTTTTCTGAATGGACAACTGAAACAGGGTATGTAATTATTTTAAAACATGCCAATAATTTTATTTCTGTATACAAACACAATGGAACTTTATTGAAACAACAGGGAGATATAGTGCAATCTGGTGAGGCAATAGCAAGTATTGGATCTTCTGGAGAATTAACAACCGGCCCCCATTTACATTTTGAGCTTTGGAGTGACGGTTATGCTGTAAATCCTGCTAACTATATAGATTTTAAATAAATGAGTATTAAATCTACTTTAGCAATTCCTTTTGCAAAAAACGCTCAAAAAAAAGTCTACAAGTGGGCTTATGAGCCCCATAAAACTCAGCAAAGAATCTTTAAAGAGCTTATTAAAAAAGCAAAAAATACAGCTTTCGGTAAAGATCACAATTTTCATAAAATTACTTCATATTCAGAGTTTAAAAAACAAGTAAAAGTATCTGATTATGAAGGTTTAAGATCCTACATAGACAGAGTGGTGTCTGGAGAAAAAAATGTACTTTGGAAAGGGAAGCCTTTATATTTTGCAAAAACATCAGGTACAACATCAGGTGCGAAGTACATTCCGATCACTAAAGAGTCAATGCCTACTCATATAAAGGCAGCAAAAGAAGCGCTACTATGCTATATTGTAGAAAAAAATGATGCTAGTTTTGTAAATGGTAAAATGATATTTTTACAAGGAAGTCCAGTTTTAGAGCGGTTAAATGGAATTAAATTGGGGAGATTGAGTGGAATTGTAGCCCATTATGTACCCCAGTATTTATTAAAAAACAGATTGCCAAGTTGGGAAACGAATTGTATAGAAGACTGGGACACTAAAGTAAATGCAATTGTAGATGAAACTATAGATGAGGATATGTCTGTGATTAGTGGAATTCCTTCTTGGGTTCAAATGTATTTTGAAAAGCTTATCGGCAAGACAGGAAAGACCATTTCAGAAATTTTTCCAAATTTTAATTTTTTCATTTATGGTGGAGTAAACTTTGAACCCTACAAAAATAAGTTTGAGACTCTAATTGGAAAAAAAATAGACTACATAGAGTTATATCCAGCATCAGAGGGTTTTATTGCCTACCAAGACTCTCAAAGTGAGCCAGGGATGTTACTACAATTAAATAGTGGCATTTTTTATGAATTCATTCCCGCAAATGAATATTTTGATGCAAACCCAACCAGAGTCTGTTTAGAAGATGTTAAATTGAATGTTAACTACGTAATCATACTCAATACCAATGCAGGTTTATGGGGGTATAATATTGGTGATACTATAGAGTTTACTTCATTAATGCCTTATAGAATTAAAGTAACAGGTAGGATTAAACATTTTATCTCTGCTTTTGGAGAACATGTGATTGGAAAGGAAGTTGAAAAAGCGTTAAATGACGCTATAAAAGGAACAAATATTAATGTTAGTGAATTTACAGTAGCTCCTCAGGTTAATCCAATTGAAGGATTACCTTATCATGAGTGGTTCATTGAGTTTGAAAATGAACCTGAAGACATCGATGGTTTTGCATCAAAAATAGATGCATCTATGCAAGTTCAAAATATATATTATTCTGATCTAATAGATGGAAAAATATTACGACCATTAATTGTAAGAAAAGTTAAAAAAGGAGGCTTCCATGAATACATGAAATCTATAGGTAAGTTTGGCGGGCAAAATAAAATTCCACAATTATCCGATAATAGAAAAATAGCAGATGTCTTACAGAATTTTTTAAAAGACTAGTTTTACAAGATTAATTTCATAAAAAATTAAATGAAAATTATTTCAACCAATATAGGCGAACGAAAAGATATCAATTGGAAAGGAAAAATTATCACCACCGGAATTTTTAAATTTCCAGTTGATACTCCTATTTTTCTTGATACAGAAGATGTAAAAGGAGATGTAATTTGCAATAGAAAACACCATGGTGGTATCGAACAGGCAGTTTATGGGTATTCTCAATTACATTATGCTTATTGGAAAGAACAATATGCCTCATTAGATTGGCAATTCGGTATGTTTGGTGAAAATTTAACCATAGATAGTTTAGAAGAAACAGAAATTCATGTAGGCGATACTTATAAAGTTGGAGGATGTATTTTAGAGGCTACAAAACAAAGAGACCCTTGTGTAAAATTAGGAGTACGTTTTAACGACATAAAAATCGTGAAGCAATTCTGGAACACAACTATGTGTGGAGTGTATTTTAAAGTTTTACAAACCGGAAATGTAACTACTGGAGATGCTTTTGAACTCATAAAAAAATGTCCAGAAAATCCAACAATTTCAGACCTGTATATTGCAAAAAGGCTACGCAAAGGACTGTAGATGTTTAAACTGCTTTCTCTTTCTTATGAAGAAAACGAGTTAATTTCATAGAAAGATCTAATAAAATAATTTTAGCATTTCCATTTCTTTCAATATGGTATAGCGCATCATTTAATTCTTTCTCAATTGCTAAGATATTTTCACTGTGAACAAAAGGAGCAAAATTATGCAAATCAAATTTTGGTGTTTTTATCTCTAAGAAAACTAACTCTGGTGACTTATAATTTAATAATAAAGCCTGCCTAAAGAATTGTAAGCAGTACGCTAAAAATTGTTTTTGAGTTTCCCTACCAGATTTTGCAATAGTATCAGCCCAAACCACTAATTCTTGTATAATAGCTGCATTTCCCTTAGCTTTAAAAGCAGTACGAATCCAATTGATAAACCATTCTTCAAAAATAAGATCATTAGAATCTTGATGTAATAGATGAACTGCTTTATTGTAATTTCCTTCAGCTTGAGTTGCTATTTTTAAAGCTTCACTTTCTGATGAATTTTCTTTTGCTACCAAACTTTTGGCAATATCTTTTTCACTTAAAACAGGAAAGTGCAATGCTTGGCAACGAGATCTAATCGTATTAATTATTTGATCTGTCTCTTATACACATCTGACGCTGCCGACGAAGAGGATAGTG
>CAJXSU010000062.1 GCA_913061465.1 uncultured Flavobacterium sp. | reverse complement strand
TTAGATAACTAAAGAGCTTTCTTCTGAGTGAGTTTTTTTTAAAATTATCTATTTGCCCAAAAGGCTCATCTAGTAAAATAAGTTCGGGTTCTTTTGCCAAGGCTCTTGCTATAGCCACCCGTTGTTGTTGTCCTCCACTTAGGGTTTTTACCTTTTCATTTGCAAAGCTAGACATCTCTATAACTTCTAATAATTCACTGGTCCTTTGTTCTTTTTCTTCGGGATAAAACCGCGACAAAAATTTTCCAATATTTTCAGCAACCGATGTATAGGGCATTAAATCAAAATCTTGAGCCACATATTTAAAGAAGCTCATGCCTGGGACTAGATGAAAAGCCGGCCCTAAAACCTCTTGGTTTTTCCAATAAATTGAGCCTTTTTTCAAGTCTAACAAACCATAAACCGCTTTTAATAAGGTAGATTTTCCTGAGCCACTTTCACCCATAACACACAGGTGCTGACCCTCTTTTAAATTAAAAGAAATATTAGATAATATCTCTTTCTTAGGAGCATATTGAATTGAAATGTTAGAGACTTTAAGCATAAAAAAACCGCAAACTAGGTGATATAATTTACGGTGTAAAAATACTGAAAAAAGTATCAGTTAACTTTTAAGTTTAGCTTTTGGAGAATTTGGTAGTTTATCAAAACCCATATTGTATAAAGTAAAGCCAAAAATATCGGCATATTGCTCAATAGTTTTTGCTATAGGAGTTCCCGCGCCGTGACCAGCATTTGTTTCAATTCTTATCAATACTGGATTATTACCAGCTTGTTTGTCTTGCAGTTCTGCCGCAAACTTAAAACTGTGTGCAGGAACTACTCGATCATCATGATCTCCTGTAGTTACTAACGTAGCAGGGTAAGCTACTCCTTTTTTGACATTGTGTACTGGTGAATACCCTTTTAAATAGTTAAACATTTCTTCACTTTGTTCGGCGGTTCCATAATCGTAAGCCCACCCAGCACCAGCTGTAAACGTATGGTAGCGCAGCATGTCTAAAACACCAACAGCAGGTAAAGCTACTCGCATCAAATCTGGTCTTTGCGTCATGGTTGCTCCAACTAACAACCCCCCATTAGAGCCTCCTCTAATCGCTAAGTATTCTGAAGAAGTATAGTTGTTTTCAATAAGGTATTCTGCAGCTGTAATAAAATCATCAAATACATTTTGTTTTTTCATTTGTGTTCCAGCGTCATGCCATTCTTTACCATACTCTCCACCTCCTCTAAGGTTTGGTACAGCATAGATTCCACCCTGCTCCATCCATATGGCATTAGTTATACTAAAACCAGGGTTTAAACTGATATTAAACCCTCCATATCCATATAAAATTGTTGGGTTTTTTCCATTTAACTTTATTCCTTTTTTGTGAGTAATAATCATAGGTATTTTAGTACCGTCTTTAGAGGGATAAAATACTTGATTACTCTCATAATCATTAGGGTTGAAATCAATATCAGGACTCCAATACAATTTAGTTTCTCCTGTTTTTATATTTAAGGTGTATATACTAGAAGGGGTGTTGTAATTGGTAAATGAAAAATAATCGATAACAGCATCTTTTTTACCTCCAAAACCCCCTCAACACCAGGCAATGCTATTTCACGAATTTTATTCCCGTCAAAATCATATTGTAAGACTTTAGAAACAGCATCTACCATATATTCAGTGAAAAAATAACCTCCTCCAGAAGAAGCACTTAATACATGCGCTGTCTCAGGAATAAAATCTCTCCAGTTTTTAGAAGCAGGATTAGCTGCATCAACGGTTACAATTTTTTGATTTGGCGCATTAAGATTGGTAACTAAATATAGAGTTGTTCCAAGACTGTCAATTACATAGGTATCACTATCAAAATTGTTCACAATAGGAATTAAAGCACTGTTTTTCTTTGTTAAATCTTGGATAAAAAGTTTGTTACCAGAGGTAGAGGTTGAGGCTGAAATAATTAAATATCGGTCATCTTCAGTTAATGACCCACCTACATATCTGTGTTTTTGAGCATCAGATGCCCCAAAAATAACTTGATCGTTTTTTTGAGAGGTTCCTAACTTATGATAGTATAATTTATGTTGATCTGTTTTTGCAGAAAGCTCACTTCCATCGGGTTTATCATAACTTGAGTAATAAAAACCTTCATTTCCTCTCCATGAAATTCCAGAAAACTTCACATCAACAAGGGTGTCTTCCTTCACTTTTTTTGATTCAACATCAATCACTATAATTTTACGCCAATCACTTCCACCTTCTGAGATAGAGTAGGCAGCTGTTTTTCCATCTTTTGAAAAAGTTAATCCGCTTAGAGATGTGGTTGCATCTTCAGAAAAGGTGTTAGGGTCTAAAAAAACCTCTTCATTGGTGTCATCTTTTTTTCTATACACCACGTACTGGTTTTGCAAACCATTATTTTTATAATAATAAGTATAGTCTCCTTCTGTAAACGGAGCTCCAATTTTTTCATAATTCCACAACTCAGATAATCGATCTTTTAATTGTTTTCTGTAAGGAATATTAGAAAGATAATCAAAAGTAACTTCATTTTCTGCTGCAACCCACGATTCGGTTTCTTTACTTCTGTCATCTTCTAGCCAACGATAGTTGTCTATTACTTCTGTTTCAAAATAGTTTTCTACAACAGGTTTTTTAACAGTTTCAGGATAATTTAAAAGATGAGTTTTTACGGAGTTTTTTTCTTTACAGGCATTTAACATCATGGTAAAACAAGTAACAAGGGTAAGTAATTTTTTCATTGGTAAATTATATTAGTGACCCCTAAATTAGACTATTTTTTTATGAAATTAAAACGATTACTTTTGTAGAACAAAAAAATTATTATGACTGAAAATTTAACGAAACAAACCTTTTTAGAAAAAGTTTTTAATTATGAGAAAAATAAAGACTGGACTTTTGAAGGGGATTTGCCTGCAATTATAGATTTCTATGCAGATTGGTGTGGTCCTTGCAAGATGATCGCTCCTGTTCTAGAAGAACTTAGTGATGAGTATGCGGGTAAAATAAATATTTATAAAGTAGACACTGAGGCAGAACAAGAATTAGCAGCTGCATTTGCCATACGAAGTATTCCTTCTATGTTATTTATTCCAATGAATGAGCAGCCTCAAATGGCCAATGGTGTTTTGCCAAAACAAGAATTGCAAAAACTAATAAGAGAGGTGTTAAAGGCTGAAGTTTTGTTTTGTTTGTAACAAATTATCCCATAAAGACTCTTATAAATTACTAAACTAACAATTTTATGATCTCACATTTTCTTAAACTAGAATGGAAACAATTTTTTCGTTCATCTTCCTTTAGTAAATCTATAGGAGCAAAAATTCTCATAGGTTTTTTTGGCTTATATTTTACTGTTTGTTTTTTGCTAATTGGTATCGGAGCGTATTGGATTTTAAAAAAACAATTTCCAGAGCAAGACCCTTTAGTACTGGTAAATTCATTTTTAATGTATGTTATCGTTGCTGATTTAATTTTCAGATACCTTATGCAAAAGTTGCCAGTTATGAATATTAAGCCTTTGTTGGTTTTACCAATTCAAAAAAGCAAAATTGTGCATTTTATTTTAACGAAATCATCATGCTCTTTTTTCAATATCTTGGGATTGTTTTTTTATGTTCCATTTTCTGTAGTCTTAATAACACAAGGATACAATCTTGCAGGGATTTTAGGGTGGTTAGCTTCAATGATTTTAATTATTCAGTCTGTTAATTTCTTTAATTTTCTGGTGAATAAAAACAACAGTGTTTTAGTTGGCTTACTACTATTGTTAATTTTTGGTTACTTTATTCAGTACTTCAATTGGTTTGATTTACCCGGCTTTATAGGAAAGGGTTTTGATGCGGTTTATCAATCTCCAATTCTTTCCCTTTTGTTTTTAGTAATGCTGATAGGCTTATACATGGTAAACTTTAAACAATTAAGAAACGAAGTTTATTTAGATGCTTTGATTTCAGAGCAAACCAAAGAAATAAATTCAGCAGACTTGTCATTTCTTGAAAAGTTGGGAGACTTAGGACCATTTATTAAAAATGATTTGAGATTAATATGGAGAAATAAACGCACAAAATCATCAGTTTGGATGATTGCTATGGGTTTATTGTACGGTCTTTTTTTCTATCCTAATCCAATGTACGCAGACATGGAGTTTATTTATGTATTGGTGGGTATCTTTTCCACAGGAACTTTGTTAATCAATTTTGGTCAGTTTATTCCTGCTTGGGATAGTGGTTATTTTAACATGTTAATGAGTCAAAACTTTAAATATGAACGTTATTTAAAATCAAAATTTACCATCATGGCTATAAGTGTTGTAGCGCTTTTTGTTCTAGGGATTCCATATATTTATTTTGGGTGGAAAGTGTTATTAGTTCATTTTGCAGCAATGATTTATAATTTAGGTGTTAACACACACGTGATTCTGCTTGGTGGAACTTTTAATAGAAAAAGAATAAATTTAGATGAAAAAGCAGCCTTTAATTTTCAAGGTACGGGAGCTGTTCAATGGATTATTGGTATTCCATTAATGATTTTACCAATGGCAATTTTTGGTTTAATTAACTGGTTAATTGGTTTTGAAATTGCTACTGCAACTATTGCTGTTATGGGCTTTATTGGTATTGCTCTTCACAAAAAGTTTATGGCTGCCATCACAAAAAAATATATTACTAATAAATACGTAATGATTCACGCATTCAAACAAGAAAATTAAAAAACTATGATAGAAACTACGCAACTTTCAAAAAAATACGGTAAAGTAGAGGTATTAAATATAGCATCTTTAGAAATCCCTACAGGTCAAAGTTTTGGTTTGGTTGGAAACAATGGAGCTGGAAAAACTACATATTTTAATATGTTGTTAGATTTGATAAGACCCACAAAGGGTTCAATCACTAATCATGATATTGTTGTAAACCAAAGCGAAGCATGGAAAAATTTTACAGGGTCTTTTATTGATGAGTCATTTTTAATTGGGTATTTAACTCCAGACGAATACTTTGATTTTATAGGAGATTTGAGAGGGATGAATAAAGCTGATGTAAAACTATTTTTAACTCAGTTTGGAGAGTTTTTTAATGACGAAGTTTTAGGAAAGAAAAAATATTTAAGAGACTTGAGTAAAGGAAATCAAAAAAAGGCAGGGATTATTGCTGCTATGATGGGGAACCCAAAAGTAGTAATCTTAGACGAGCCCTTTGCAAACCTAGATCCTACAACACAAATACGTTTAAAGAAGATTTTAAAAACTCTAACCGAAAACAAAGAGATTACCGTTCTTGTATCTAGCCATGACTTAAGCCATGTAACTGAGGTTTGTGAACGTATTGTTGTTTTAGATAAAGGCCATTTGGTTAAGGATATTGAAACTTCTCAAGAAACTTTAAAAGAGCTGGAGAGCTATTTTTCAGTTTAAGAAAGCGACTAATAGTTTTATTGTTATTTTTACAATCTGTATTACAATATATTCACTATGAATAAGTTGTAATAAACAGCTTTACATTCCATGAAAAATATTCAAAAAATAGGATTTTTAAGTGTGCTCTTGTTCGTCATTTCATGTAGCACAAAGAAAGATGCATTTTTAAATAGAAACTATAATGCCCTTACTACTCAATATAATATATTATATAATGGAGGGGTTGCTTTTGATCAAGGTTTAAGTGAAATTAACTTAAACTATGAAGATGATTTTTTTGAATTACTTCCAATAGAACCCTTGTCTTTTGAAAACACTAAATTTAGAATTCCAATATTATCAACCGGTGCTAAAGATCCAGGAATTGGGTTTGATTTTAATAATAAAACAAACGCAAAGTCAGAGCCTGAAGAACAATTAACCCCTTTTGATATTGCAGAGCAAAAAGCAGTAAAAGCAATTCAAAAACACTCCATGAACATTAATGGGAAAGAGCGTAATAAAAAAATAGACGATGCTTATCTTTTATTGGGAAAATCTAGATATTATACAGAGCGATTCATTCCTGCAATTGATGCTTACAACTACATTATTGCAAATTATCCAAACGCAAGTTTAATTAATGAAACAAAGATCTGGAGAGCAAAAGCTCACATTAGAATAGAAAATGAAGAATTAGCAATTGAAACCCTCGAGATTCTCCTAAGAAAACCAGATTTACCAGACTTTATTAGAGAAGACGCTAATACTGCGCTAGCTATGGCATACACGAAGCTAGATAGTATAAATACAGTACGAAACTATCTTTGGGAAGCAACTAAAACTTCAAAAAACAAGACTCAAAGAGCTAGAAACTTATTTGTTTTAGGTCAGCTATATAGTTTAGATAAAATCAAAGACACTGCATCAATTGTTTTTAAAAAGCTTATAAGCTTTAAACAAGCTCCTTATAAATATAAAATTCATGCTGCAATAGAATTGGCTAAAAACTCCGTTTCGGATTCATCTTCATTAGCAATTTTAGAGCGGTATAAAAAATTAATAAAAAATAGAGACAATAGGCCATATTTAGATGAGATTTATTATCAAGTGGCTGTTTTAGAGCAAGAAAGAGATAGTCTTAGTCTGGCTATTCTTAATTATAATAAGTCATTACGCGCTAAAAATGGAGGTGCTAAACAAAAAACATATAGCTACGAGCAGCTTGCTAAAATCTATTTTAAGGAACTAGATTATGTAACTTCGGGAGCATATTATGATAGTATACTTCAGGTTGCCAATAATAAAAACACATTGAGAATTAAAAGATTTGAGAGAAGGGCAAAGAATTTATCATCACTTGTTAAATATGAAAAAAATCTTCAAAAGAACGATAGTATTTTAATTCTTGCAGCTTTACCAAAAGAACAATTAGAGAAGTATTTCCAGGATTATATTGATAAAATTAAAAAAGAAGATGAAGAGTTAGCTCAAAAAAAGTTGAATCAAATTTCTTTTGGAAGCTCTTTTGGAGGAGGGCTCCAATCTACAGATGCTAAAGGGAAATGGTATTTTTACAATTCACAATCGTTAGGTTTTGGTAAAGGTGAATTTAAACGTGTATGGGGGAATAGACCGTTAGAAGACAATTGGAGAATATCAGATAAATCTATATTGGTTAATGAATCCAATATAGATAATGATATAGCTACAACTATTAAAAACCCACGTTATGAAATTTCTACGTATTTAGAAACAGTTCCTACATCAGCTAAAGAATTAGACTCTATAGCCTTTGATAGAAATACTGCATTATTTGAATTAGGATTAATTTATAAAGAACAGTTCAAAAACCCTAAAAAAGCGATTAGAAATTTAGAAAGACTATTAGTGTCTGAGCCTGATAAAGAATTAATTTTGCCAGCAAATTTTCATTTGTACCAACTTTATTTGTTGAGTGGAAATTCCAAAGCTACTGAGTACAAAAATTTCATTGTAAACTCATATCCAGATTCTCCTTTTTCAAAAATTATTTTAAATCCAGAGATTGAACTTTCAAAAGAGAAAGAAGTTGATGAAGATTCTGAAGTGTATGAAATTGCGTATAGACTATATAAAGACGATTTTTTTGAAGATGCAATCTGTTTTATAGACATGACAATTCCAACACTCGCAGAAGGATCTATTTTAGTGTCTAAATTTGAACTGCTAAAAGCATATGCTATTGGTAAATATCAAAATAAAGATTCGTATATTACTGCCTTAGAGAAAGTTGCGATAGGTTATCCGCAAACAGAGCAAGGTAAAAAAGCCTTGGAAATTATGAAAAGACTTAAATAAAAAATGTCTATGTTCAGCACTAAAGAAAAAACACAAAAACCGAAGGTCATGGAAATAAATGTAGTCGCAAAAAATACCGCTATCATTGGAGATATTATTTCTGAAGGAGATTTTAGAATAGATGGAACTTTAGAAGGGAATATTAAAACAAAAGGACGAGTTATTATTGGAGTTTCGGGTTCCGTAAAAGGGAAAATAGATGCTGTAAACTCGGATATAGAAGGAAAATTTTCAGGAGACTTACTAGTACAAGAAACACTCACTATTAAAGCTACTGCAGTTATTTCTGGAGATGTAGTTATTGGAAAACTGTCTGTAGAGCCAGGCGCAACATTTAATGCATCTTGTTCTATGAGAGGAGCAATTAAAGAACTTAACAAGCCTAATGAGCAGCAAAAACTCTCCGAGAAAACCGCTTAAAAACGCATTGATACTTACTGGAGTTGCTTTTCAAATGGGGGCAACAATTTATCTTTTTGTAGAACTAGGTAAATGGCTAGACCGCACTTACAATAATGGAGATAGAGCTTATATTATAGTTAGCACTTTGGTTGGTGTTGGGGTTTCACTTTATCTTACGGTTAAACAATTGAATAGGACCAATTCTTAATGAACCCTATATTTATAAAATTTTTAGTGAGGTTATTTGTATTCACAACATTAGTTTTTGTGATACACTTGCTTATCTTAAATGCTTTAGAATTTCCACTTTTTAATAACGAGATAGTTTCTTCGTATGGTATTAATACCGCATCAGCAATTATAATTTTTTTAATGCTATTTCTTTTGAGAAATAAATTTAAAAATCAACTAGGGTTTGTTTTTTTATTTGGGAGTATTATTAAATTTGGGCTATTTATTTTATTTTTATATAAGCCATTTTATGCTGATGGTCTTATTTCAAAACCAGAGTTCTTCACATTCTTTATTCCTTACTTTTTTACCCACACAATAGAGATTTTTAGTTTATCTAAATGGCTAAACAATATTCAATAATAAACCCTTACAGCTTCTTAGGCAAAGCCTATTAAAATAAATTTTAAAATAGTTTTTCTTTTTAGGATAAAGACTTACATTTGCATCGATTTTTAAGCCACTATTATTTAGAGTGAAATGCATAGAAAAATAACAGTAAAAGCGTTAACCCTAGTATTTTTTTTATTTTCAATTGTATCTTTTGCAATAGATAAATCAAAAGAAGAAAAAGCTCACGGAACTGAAAAAACAAAAGAGCAAAGAGAAAAAGAAGTAGAAGAGTATATCCCTCATCACCTTTTAGATTCCCATGATTTCAGCTTGTTTTCATACACAAGTGATGAAGGAGAGCATGTATACATTGGATTTCCTTTACCGGTTATTTTATGGGATAATGGATTAAACATTTTTATGTCTTCAAAATTTCACCACGGTGAAACCATCGCAAAATCTGGAGAAAATTATTATAAGTTAGATCATGGTAAAATTTATAAAACAGATGCTGCAGGGACGATAACTTATGATACAGATCATCACGCAACAAATAGTAAGCCATTAGACTTTTCTGTCACAAAAAATGTCTTTACTGTAATGATGGTTGGGTTACTTATGTTTTTTATGTTTAGCCGCATGGCAAAAGCCTATAAGAACAACGAGTCTATGCCGAAAGGAATGGGTCGTTTGTTAGAGCCAATAGTGATATACATACGAGATGATATTGCTAGACCTAATATTGGTGAAAAGCATTACAAAAGATACATGAGTTATTTACTCACGGTATTTTTCTTTATTTGGATTATTAACCTATTAGGGCTAACTCCGTTAGGAATAAATGTTACCAATAATATTGCCATCACATTTTGTTTGGCAATCATTACTTACATCATTACAACTGCCACAGCTAAAAAAGATTATTGGAAACATATTTTTTGGATGCCAGGAGTTCCTACACCTATGAAATTTATATTAATGCCAATTGAATTGTTAGGAACTTTTATCAAGCCATTTTCTTTAATGATTCGTTTGTATGCAAACATTACCGCCGGGCACATTGTATTGATGAGTATTTTAGGAATGATTTTTATTGCTCAAAATTGGCTGGGTGGTTCATTGTCATTTTTATTGGCCATGGTTTTAGGAATATTAGAATTATTAGTAGCGGCTTTACAAGCCTATATTTTCACAATGTTGTCTGCTCTTTATTTTGGGTCGGCGGTAGAAGAACACGATCATCATTAAGTTGAGATCAACAAAAAGAATTTTTTAATTTTAAATATATATTATGACAGGTTTAAATTTTATCGGAGCAGGATTAGTAGTAATCGGAGCTGGTATCGGTATTGGTCAAATTGGAGGGAAAGCAATGGAAGCAATTGCTCGTCAACCAGAAGCGACTGGGAAGATCCAAACAGCGATGCTTATTGCAGCGGCTTTAATTGAAGGTATTGGATTTGCTGCATTATTTGCAGTATAAGCTAACATTTTAGAGTAAAACGTCATAGCGGTTGGCTATGACTTTTTACTCATATTAAACAAAAATATTTAAAAACAGTATACATTAGATATTATGGATAAATTAATCGGAGATTTTTCTGTTGGATTGTTTTTTTGGCAACTAGTTCTTTTTGTAGGATTGGTCCTTTTATTAAAAAAGTTTGCTTGGAAACCAATTCTTGATTCTGTTAATGAAAGAGAAGACGGAATTAAAAATGCTTTAGCTTCAGCAGAGGACGCTAAAAAAGAAATGCAAAACTTAAATGCTAGTAATGAGCAGTTATTAAAAGATGCTAGAGCAGAGAGAGATGCATTAATGAAAGACGCACGAGAGATTAAAGATAAAATGATTTCTGATGCAAAAGAAGAAGCAAAAGAGGTAACCTCTAAACTTATTGAAAACGCTCAGGCGTCCATAGAACAAGAGAAGCAAGCGGCTTTAGCAGAGTTAAAAAAGCAGGTAGCTGATTTGTCTATAGGCATAGCAGAAACAGTGATTAAGAAAGAATTAGCTTCTAAAGACGACCAACTCAAGTTGGTTGAAGGAATTTTAAAAGAAGTTAAGTTAAGTTAGGAGCATGAAAGACGCAAGACCCGCATTACGATACGCAAAAGCAATTTTGAATTTAGCCAAAGAATCATCGGCTGAAACAGAAGTTAATGCCGATATGCAGTTAATTGCAGCAACCATTTCTGAGAATCTAGATTTGCGTGTCATGCTGAAAAGTCCAGTAATTAAGTCTTCGGAGAAGAAAAAAGTATTAAACACCTTGTTTGCTGGAAAAATACATGTTATTTCTCTAGGAATGTTTGATCTATTACAAGAAAACAAACGAATGAATATGTTGCTTTCAATTGCGAAACAATATTCAATCATATACGATTTTTTAAAGAGAATTCAAGTAGCGAAAGTTACAACAGCAGTTCCCTTGACAGAAGAATTAAAAATTAAAGTAATGGCAAAAATTGTTGCATTAACAGGCAATAAGGCAAGCTTAGAAAATAGTGTAAACCCAGCAATTTTAGGTGGGTTTATTCTACGAGTTGGAGATGTGCAATATGATGCAAGTATTTCCAATCATTTAAACGAATTAAGAAAGGAATTTGACAACAGTCATTATATTCCAAAAA
>CAJXSU010000061.1 GCA_913061465.1 uncultured Flavobacterium sp. | reverse complement strand
AATTAAACCACATGCTCCACCGCTTGTGCGGGCCCCCGTCAATTCCTTTGAGTTTCAATCTTGCGATCGTACTCCCCAGGTGGGACACTTATCACTTTCGCTTAGTCACTGAATAATTCCAACAACTAGTGTCCATCGTTTACGGCGTGGACTACCAGGGTATCTAATCCTGTTCGCTCCCCACGCTTTCGTCCATGAGCGTCAGTATATACGTAGTAGACTGCCTTCGCAATCGGTATTCTAAGTAATATCTATGCATTTCACCGCTACACTACTTATTCTATCTACTTCCGTATAACTCAAGTCAACCAGTATCAAAGGCAGTTCCATAGTTAAGCTATGGGATTTCACCTCTGACTTAATTGACCGCCTGCGGACCCTTTAAACCCAATGATTCCGGATAACGCTTGCACCCTCCGTATTACCGCGGCTGCTGGCACGGAGTTAGCCGGTGCTTATTCTTACAGTACCGTCAAGCACCTACACGTAGGTGTGTTTCTTCCTGTATAAAAGCAGTTTACAACCCATAGGGCAGTCTTCCTGCACGCGGCATGGCTGGGTCAGAGTTGCCTCCATTGCCCAATATTCCTCACTGCTGCCTCCCGTAGGAGTCTGGTCCGTGTCTCAGTACCAGTGTGGGGGATCCCCCTCTCAGGGCCCCTACCCATCGTTGCCTTGGTGTGCCGTTACCACACCAACAAGCTAATGGGACGCATACCCATCTTATACCACCGTAGTTTTAAATATGTAATGATGCCAAAACATATTACTATGGGGTGTTAATCCAAGTTTCCCTGGGCTATACCCCTGTATAAGGTAGGTTGTATACGCGTTACGCACCCGTGCGCCACTCGCCGGCAAAGGAGCAAGCTCCTTCCCGCTGCCGTTCGACTTGCATGTGTTAGGCCTGCCGCTAGCGTTCATCCTGAGCCAGGATCAAACTCTCCATCGTAGTTTCAATATAATTTAAACAACAATGTCTTTGAATTTATTAGGACACTTCGTTAAAAAATGCCCTGCTCAGTCTAATTTCGTTCCCCGACCATAAGGCCGGTTCACGCTGTCAATTTTCCCAATATCTCAAATGAACTTATCTATTCAATTTTGTTTGCTTTAACTTGTTTCTCAAAGCGGGTGCAAATATAAAACCTTTTTTTAAACTACAAAACAATTTTTAAAAAAATATTTTTCTGCCGTTTTCACTAACGCCTTTCGTTGTTAGCGGGTGCAAATATACATCCCTTTTTGAATCCCACAAGCATTTATTTCAACTATTTTAAAAATAATTTTAAGTTTAAATATAAGATGCTGATTTTTAGCGACTATAGAAATAAAAAAATTACAAGAAAAAATCCCAAACTATTCCAAACCTTACCACAAAGTCTCTATAAGGGTAGTTTGGTGCTGTAAAATTATTATTGCCGAGTAGTATAGAATTTGCGTTTTCAAGCTTAAAAAAGACTCTTGCCTGCCTTATTTTAGCATTAAAAAAGAAATCGACTGCTGGAAAGCCTTCAATTCTCTCATCATTTTGAACAAAAAAATCTGAAAGTACAGGATCATATCCATTGGCATTAAAACCTGAAAAATATTTACCTGTAAAACCAGCTTGAAGGTATAGTGCTTTTTTGAACCAATAGTCTTGATAATATAATGAGTGTCTTAAAACAACCTCTGGAACATTAAATACAGTATCTCCATCTGAAACATTTTGATACATTATAGTATTAGCTAATCCAAAATAGCCAAAATTAAAATTGTTTTGAAATTTTATCCTTAAGTAGCTTACAGTTTCATCATACTGCATTGGCTTAACTTGGTCTTCTTCGTTTAAGCCGAAGTAAGTGTAATTATCTATTATCGTATTTGAGGCTGTTAACTTACCGTATTTATCAGATTGTAATCTAACTTCAAAATTTTGGATTGACTCGTTACTAAAATCATTTTGCCAATTATAGTTTATATAATCACTTTGATATAACTGAAACGTGTAATTAGGAGATCGGTCATTAGAGCTTATTGTCGCACCTATGTTTAATTCATCAATTATACTATAGGAAGCATCTGCTAAAAAATAATTACCATTAGTATCACCAGAGACACTCGTCATTAAGTTTGCTTTCACTTTAAACTTCCCTATTGTATTAAAGTATTCTGCTCCTACCTGAGGTATTTCACCCAAAAGCCTATTAGCTATAAAAGTGTTATCAACGTTTACTGTCCTATTATAACCATAATTAAAGTCTGTATAACCTGCCTTAACTGTAAATTCACCTAATGTTTTATTATAGTAGGTTAATCTACCTTCATTATATATATCTTGAAATTCAGTTAGGTTTTGTAAATCTGTAGTTTCAAAAGAGTCTCCAAAAAGTGAGCTAGGTGTAACTTGAGTATACTCTAGTTCTTTGTCTGTGAAATTCATTTTATGTCCTACAGATACTTCATTGTTTGGTATTGAATCGGAGGACTTTATTATATAGTATTTGTGATCTAGATAAAATCGCCTGGAATCCATCAAACTTTGGGCATCTTGAAAGTTAACCTCTAATACACTTCTATCATCAAATTCCTGTATTTCGTCTATATATTGTTGAACAGCTTCTTCTGTTAATCCTCCATTTTCATTTATGGTGTAGTCTTGCGCTACAAAATGACTCTTTATATAGTATCTTTTGTTTTTAGTATTATAACTAAAGCCTAATCTTAAATTACCAACACTAGTTAAAGAGCTTTGGTACTTCCCTAAAGATCTTAATCCTTTATAGGCAACAAAGAAATTAAATTGGGGTGACGTATTAGATGTAAATAAAGCATCTAAATTCTGTCCTTGTTCTAATACGGTTTTAAAATACAACTCTGTAAAAGGTGTAGCAACATTATAGTAGTTTATGTCTTCTACTTCATAATGATTAAAGTGTTTTGCTCTCGCACCAAATTTTGGTGCTATATAGACATCACTGAATTCATATCCCAATTTAGTATAAGGTTGGCCAACATTATTAAAAGGGAGCAATTCAAAATCATCTTTTTGTAAATAGTTCCATTTATAGTCCTTATATATAGACAAGGTTGTATCTACATAGGTAGTATCATTTTTCGCAGATATAATTTTATAATCTGTAATTGGAGGTCGCTCTCTTTTATCTACTACGGTTTGCTGACTATTATTTTGCCTGTTTTGAGTACCTGTTGGATTTATTTCTGAACCTATAAAATCTTGAGCAGTCATTGTAGTTGCCCAAGTGATTAAAACAGAAAGTAGAAGAAGTTGTTTCATTATATATATTACTGAAGCAAAAGTATGTTTTTTTAACGAGTCTATTTCTTATAAATTGTTTGCTATGACCTTATCTATTTTAATACTTTAGCACCCATGTTATTACCGCAATACTTATTAGATGTTATAGAGTGTGGCACAGACGAAGCTGGAAGAGGTTGTCTTGCAGGTCCAGTTACAGCAGCAGCCGTTATTCTTCCACAAGACTTCAATAATCCCGTTTTAAATGACAGTAAAAAATTAACTCATAAACAAAGAGTTTTACTAAGACCAATTATTGAAACAGAAGCTGTTTCATTTTCTGTTATACATATAGATATAGATACTATAGATAAGATAAATATTCTTAATGCATCTATTTTAGGGATGCAGGAATCTATAAGAAGTCTACAAACAAAACCTGAACATATAGCTGTAGATGGTAATAGGTTTAAACCTTGTGATGATATTCCTTATAAATGTATTATTAAAGGTGACGGCAAATATTTAAATATTGCTAGCGCATCTATATTAGCAAAAACATATAGGGATAACTATATGGAGAAAATACACGAAGAATTTCCGATGTACAATTGGAAACAGAATAAGGGGTACCCAACTAAAGAACATAGAGAAGCTATAAGAACTCACGGTCCTTCAAAATATCATAGAAAAAGCTTTAGGCTAATACCAGAACAATACCAATTTAACTTTTAATATCTTAAATAGTCTGTTCACTAAAATACAGATGGTCTTGTTACATTTGTAAAAATTGAATTGCTATGAAAAAGTACCTTTTCCTATTAATAGGTATTACAATACTAGGATGTACAAAGAAGACATCTCAATCAGAAACTCTGGCACATTACGCTCCTAAAGATGCCGCTATAGTTTTTAGCATTAAAAGTTTAGACATCTTTACTTCTAATCTTCAGAATAATGAATTTATTTATGACAATTCAGAATTTCACCTCAACCAAGATACTAAGGAGGTTTTACAAAATTTAAAATATATTAAAACGCCTAATAGCGCATTACTATCATTTTCTAAAATCGGTCAAAATGAATTTGGGTTTACGTTTATCACTAAAGACTCACCTAATTTAATACAGACAGACTCCATAGCTAATAAAACTATTGAAAGTCAAGATTACTCAAATAAGACTATAAAAAAACTCACTTTAGAAAACTCGGTATCCTATGCCACAACTTTAGACAGTATTTTTATAGCCAGCAACTCCAAATTGCTAATTGAGAATGCGATTAGAAATTACAGTAATAATATTAAGAACCAGGATTTAAAGGAATTATTAGACACAAGCGGAGATGGCACTTCAGTTTTTATTAATACAACATACTTTAATACAGCATTCAACGATTACTTTTCAAAAACTAAAAATCTCCCTATTGAAAAGTTTACCACCAACTTATCTCTAGATCTCGAAATAAGCCAAAAAACACTTCAGTTAAATGGTGTAGCAATTACTAACGATTCTATTCCCAAAATTCTTGACATTTTTAAAGGTGTAGAACCTCAAGAAACTCACATCGCTAAAATTACTCCTTTAAGTGCTACAGGCTTTTACTCTTTTACATATAACAGTTTTGAAATATTAAGAGAAAATTTAAAAACGTATCACGCTAAGGATAGAGCTTTAAACCCTGTTTCAAACGAAGCCTTTTTTAACTCCTTAAATGAAGTTGGAGTAATTTATAATAATGACCAGAGCATAGTTACTGTTCATTCTTTAGATCCTGATGTAACTGAACAAGCTTTAATAAGCCAACAAGATGAAGAAAAAAGTTATAGAGATGTTACTATTTTCAAATTAAGCTCATCTAATATGTTTACTGAAGCTTTAAACCCTCTTATAACTATTGAAGGATTAAATTACTATACAAGAATAAAAGACTATTACCTTTTTGCTAAGGATACAGAAGCACTTGAAAACATTATCGCTAATTACCAAAACAAATCAATCTTAGGAGAACAAGATTATTACATAGATGTTTCAAAAAGCTTGAGTGATGAAAGCTCTATATTAATGGTAACAAATACAGATGAGCTAAAAAGCAAGCTTCCAAACATAGTGGACTCAAAATTTAAATCATCTGCTGAGAAAATTAAATTTAAAGATCATAAGCTAGCTGCACTTCAATTTATATACGAGCGTAATTTTGCACACGTACACGCTATAATTGAAAAAGCTGGTGCAAAGTCATCATCTAATGGCATCTCTCAAGTTGCAACAGTAAAACTAGATGCTAGTTTACAGAACACGCCTAAGCTTTTCAAAAATCACACTAACAAAACCAGAGACATTGTAGTGCAAGATGTATCTAATACCCTTTATCTTATATCGAACAAAGGAAAAATAAAGTGGAAAAAAAATCTTGGTGCTGCAATTTTAGGAGACATAACAGAAGTAGATTTATATAGAAATGGCAAATACCAACTTGCATTTACTACTCAAGACAAATTATATGTTTTAGATAGAAATGGTAAAGAAGTAGAAAATTTCCCAATAGAATTTAAGGATCCTATTACTCAACCACTAGCTGTATTCGATTATGACCGTAACAGAAAATACAGATTTCTAGTAACCCAAGGAAATTCTGTGCTTATGTATAATAAGGACGCAAAACGTGTTACAGGATTTAAATTTGACAAAGCAGACAAGACCATAGTAACACAACCTAAGCATATTAGAATTGGCAGCCGAGATTACATCTTAGTAATGTCTAATTCTGGAAAGCTAAATATCTTAAGTAGAACTGGAACAGAACGTGTTTCTATTAAGACCAATCTAGATATCTCAGATAATAATTGGTATAAGTATGAAAACACGTTTGCCAATACCAATGAAAATGGTGAGCTAATGCAAATTTCAGAAAAAGGGAAACTAAATATTACAAAACTAGGATTACCACAAGATCATTATATAGAAAGTACAAACAAGACATTTGTAAGCTTAGTTGAAAATAAATTAACTATAAAGGGTAAAACGATAGAGTTAGATTTTGGGCTGTATACAAGACCTCAGATATTTTATATTAATAATAAAATTTACGTGAGTGTTACAGACACACAGTCTCATAAAGTGTATTTATTTGATAGTAATGGTATACTAAGACCTAACTTCCCTGTGTATGGTAATTCTCAAATTGATTTTGAAAATATGGATTCAGACAATAATTTAGAGTTTGTCGTAAAAGGCGAAGAAGATAGTGTCCTTATATATAAGGTAAACTAACCTTTAAGTTCAGCTTCAAACAAATTTAAAAAGTGATGTAATAGTTTTTCTCTTACATCATTCATATTCACTTCTGCAACACCAAGCTCTACATTAAGAGATGTAACTGCTTTCCCTTTTATACCACAAGGTATCATATTATCAAAATAACCAAGGTTAGTATTTACGTTTAAAGCAAATCCATGCATGGTTACCCAACGGCTTGCCCTAACACCCATTGCACATATTTTTCGTGCAAACGGTGTACCTACATCTAACCAAACACCTGTTTCTCCTTTACTACGCTCAGAAGTTATGCCGTAATCTTTAAGGGTAAGAATAACCATTTCTTCTAACAGCCTAAGATACTTATGTATATCTGTAAAGAAATTTTCAAGATCTAAAATAGGGTATCCAACAATTTGTCCAGGGCCGTGATAAGTAATATCGCCACCTCTATTTATCTTGTAAAAAGTGGCATCAATCTCTTTAAGGTAATCTTCTGTAACCAATAGGTTTTCAAAATCACCACTTTTACCTAAAGTATAAACGTGAGGATGCTCAACAAATAAAAGATAGTTTGGGGTTTCCAACTCCAAATCTTCTCTTCTGTTTCGTATTTTCAAATCAAGAATTTCTTTAAAAAGTTGTTCTTGATAGTCCCAAGTGTCCTTATAATCTTTAAGACCTAAATTTTGAAGTGTAATTTGCTTATTCATCTCTGCAAATTTCGTGAAAATTTATGAGTAATACCTTTTTTAAGCCTTTTGTCGAAACTACACTACATCTTATAGAATTCATAGCAACAAATAGGGCTTTAATTTTACACTTCGTTAATATATTAACTGTTTTTAATGAATTATCTTTAATAATCATATTTTTAAGTATTGAATCCTCATCTATGAAAAAAATTACATTATTTGTATTGCTGTGTTGTTTTGTTTTCTCGGGCTTTTCTCAAGAAAATTTATGGCAATTAGCCGAAGCTTCTAAAATAGAACAATCTTCACAATTTTTAAGACGTTCAAACCCTACTAAATTTTTATTATACACTTTAAACTTAAACTCTCTTTCAAACACATTATCTAAAACACATCTAAGCAAAGCCAAAGATGTCTTATTAAAGTTTCCTTTAGCAGATGGTAATTTTGAAACCTTTAGAGTAACAGAAAACTCTAACTTTCAAGATGGACTACAAGCTAGTCATCCAAACATTAGAGCTTATAAAGGAGTTAGTTTAAAAAACAAATCAACCGTTATTAACTTTAGCGTTTCTCCAACAATGGGCTTAAACGCTATGATTACATCAGGAAAATTTGGCTCATTCTATATAGACACTTACACAAAAGATAAGGCAACATATATGGCATATGAACGCCAAAATCTTCCAGCTCCAGATGAAGCGTTTCAATGTGAGGTTATTGGTAACTCAGCATTAAATCAACTACCTAACTCGTCATCTAGTAAAAATGCAAATGATGGTGTATTAAGAAACTACAGATTGGCATTAGCTTGTACGGGAGAGTATGCGCAGTTTCACTTAGATGCTGCAGGTATTCCTATTACAGACATCACAACGCCAGATTCTGAAAAGAAAGCTGTTGTTTTAGAAGCTATGAATGTTTCTATGACAAGAGTAAATGGTATTTACGAGAGAGATATTTCTATTCATATGGATATTGTAGACAATAATGAAGACATAATTTTTCTAAATTTTGCTACAGATCCTTATGTTAATGAAGATGGTGTATCTATGCTTGCTACAAACCAAGCTACGTGTGATGGTATAATAGGAGAAGAAAATTATGATATAGGTCATGTGTACAGTACCGGTGGTGGTGGTGTAGCATTTCTGGGTGTACCTTGTAGCTTACAAAAAGCTGGTGGTGTTACAGGTTTGCCAGAGCCAACAGGAGATCCTTATTGGGTAGATTACGTATCACACGAAATGGGACATCAATTTGGTGCAAATCATACACAAAATAATGACTGCCAAAGAAATGGCAGTACATCTATGGAACCAGGAAGCGCCTCTACTATCTTAGGATATGCAGGTATTTGCGCTCCAAATGTTCAAACAAATAGTGATGCACACTTTCACGCCATTAGTATAGATGAAATTTGGAATTATGTGAACACACAAGATTGTGAAGTACAGACTCCAACTGGAAATACTGCACCGCAAGCTATTGCTCCAGCAGATTTTACAATACCAGCATCTACGCCTTTTCAACTAGATGCAATTGGTATAGATAGTGACAATGATGAACTTACATACTGCTGGGAACAAATAGATGAAGAAATCGGTGAGGTTATGCCTCCAGATCCTACAAATACATTAGGACCAATGTTTAGGTCTTTACCTCCTACTACAGAAAGAACTCGATTTATGCCAGATATGCTTACTGTTATGCAAGGCTTATCTGCAAATATTTGGGAAGTTGTTCCTTCTGTTAACAGAACAATGGAGTTTAGAGTAACGGTTAGAGACAATGCACTTAATGGTGCAAGCTCTGCTTCTGATGATGTTATTGTAACTGTTGACTCTTCTTCTGGTCCTTTCATTATTACTTCTCAAAATACAGAAACCACTTGGGAGCCAGGTTCTAGTCAAACAATTACTTGGGATGTTGCAAATACAGATCAAGCACCTATTAACACAACAAATGTAAACATCTTATTTTCTGAGGATAATGGCCTTACATTTCCAACAACATTGGCATCTAATGTACCAAATGATGGTAGTCAAGATATAACTGCACCAAATCTCCTTACTACAACTGCAAGAGTAAAAATTGTACCTGTGGGCAATTCGTATTTTGATGTTAATGATGCTCCTATAACAATTGATGGTGTTTTAGCAACTACAGATATAAATGAAAATTTAGGGACAACCATTTACCCAAACCCTTCAACAGGAAACTTTACGGTACTATTTAATCCCTTAGCAAAACAAGATATCTCGATAGCACTAATAGATATTAGAGGTCGTCTCATTACGACTAAGCATTTTTCTCATCAAGAATCATTCAACAGAACTCTCAATTTTAGCCAAGCCTCAAAAGGTGTATATTTTATTAAAATAACTAACGGAGACTATCAAATTACCGAAAAAATAGTCATAAAGTAGTGTTCACCTTATAGGTATATAAAGCGAAATCAAATGTATTTGATTTCGCTTTTTTTTTTATCGGTTTGGGTTATTTAAAATTACCAAAGCTGCAATTACTCCAGGAATCCATCCACAAAGTGTTAGTAAGAAAACAATTAAAATACTTCCACAGCCTTTATCTATAACAGCTAAAGGTGGAAACAAAATTGAAAGTAAGACTCTAAAAAATCCCATGATATAAGTTTTGATTTGATTGATGTATATAATAGGTCTATAAACAAATCCTAATGTTACAACTATTGATTGCTTACTACATAAATGGTATCTTTGCACGCTTAAAACTAAAGTAAATGCAACTCTCTGAACAAGAAATCGTAAGACGCGAAAAACTAAGCCAACTGCGCGAGTTGGGCATTAATCCATATCCAGCAGATTTATATCCTGTCAAACAAACTACTGCAGATATTAAAAACAACTTTGAAGATGGTAAGAAAGTTGTAATTGCTGGGCGTTTATTACAGAAAAACATTCAGGGAAAAGCATCTTTTGGTCAATTGCAGGATAGCGCAGGTCGAATTCAAGTTTACTTTAACAGAGATGAAATTTGTGAAGGTGAAGACAAAACACTTTATAATACAGTATTTAAAAAGCTTTTAGATTTAGGAGATTTTATAGGTATTGAAGGTGAATTATTCACAACACAAGTAGGAGAAAAAACCGTAATGGTTAAGAATTTCTCCATCCTAAGTAAATCACTAAGACCTTTACCATTACCTAAAAAAGATAAAGATGGTAATGTGTATGATGAGTTTAATGATCCAGAGTTACGTTATCGCCAACGTTATGTAGACTTAGTAGTTAACCCAAAAGTAAAAGAAGTCTTTGTTAAACGCACAAAGCTTTTTAATGCTATGCGTAATTTCTTTAATGATGCTGGCTATTTTGAAGTTGAAACACCTATCCTACAACCAATTCCTGGCGGAGCTGCAGCAAAGCCATTTATATCTCACCACAATGCCTTAGACATACCTTTATATATGCGTATTGCTAATGAGCTCTATTTAAAGCGTCTTATTGTTGGTGGTTTTGATGGTGTGTATGAGTTTTCTAAAAACTTTAGAAACGAAGGTATGGACCGTACCCATAATCCAGAATTTACAGCAATGGAAATTTATGTAGCCTACAAAGACTACAATTGGATGATGGAGTTTACTGAAAATTTACTTGAGCACTGTGCAGTAGCAGTAAACGGAAAAACAGAAGCTACTTTTGGAGAACACACCGTTAACTTTAAAGCACCTTATGCTAGAGTAACTATGACAGACTCCATAAAACACTTTACAGGTTTCGATATTTCTGGAAAAACTGAAAAAGAGCTTTACGAGGCAGCTAAAGGTATGGGTATCGATGTAGATGAAACAATGGGTAAAGGAAAGCTTATCGATGAGATTTTTGGAGAAAAATGTGAGGGAAACTATATACAACCTACATTTATTACAGATTACCCTAAAGAAATGAGTCCTTTATGTAAAGAACATAGAGACAATCCAGAGTTAACTGAACGTTTTGAGTTAATGGTTTGTGGTAAAGAAATTGCTAATGCATATTCAGAACTTAATGACCCTATAGATCAACGTGAACGTTTTGAGGCACAATTAAAACTTGCAGATCGTGGAGATGACGAGGCTATGTTTATAGATCAAGATTTCTTACGTGCTTTAGAGTATGGTATGCCACCTACTTCTGGTTTAGGTATTGGTATGGACCGTTTAATTATGTTCTTAACAAACAACCAAAGTATACAAGAGGTTCTATTCTTTCCTCAAATGAAACCAGAAAAGACAATTTCTGTTGAACTTAATGAAGATGAAAAACTCATTTTTGAATTACTTAAAAAACAATCTCCAGCAGAGCTTGAAAGTATAAAAACAGATTCTGGTTTAAGTAACAAGAAATGGGACAAAGCTGTAAAAGGATTACGTGCTAAAGATGTGGCAACTGTTAATAAAACAGATAACGGTTTGTTCATTGAGCTTTTATAAACGTATAAATAGTTAATGATTAAAATAAAAAACAGGATGTTTCTACATCCTGTTTTTTTTGTCATTAAAATGACTATAAAATCACATTTAATTTAAGTTTCTAAATTAAACCTAAGATTCTGTCTCTTATACACATCTCCGAGCCCACGAGACCTCTCTACATCTCG
>CAJXSU010000060.1 GCA_913061465.1 uncultured Flavobacterium sp. | reverse complement strand
TTCTTACTATTCTTAACTAAACCATAGGCATATCTTCCTCCTTCAATTCAGCTATCTCTAAACCTCTTAAGTAGGTTAAACTAACATTTTCATATATTTGGATTATGAATAATAAATATAAACTTCTATTAAATATTACTGTAATTCTTCTAATAGCTAATATTTTAATCTCATTTTTCACAAACTTTTGGAAAGAAACAAACTACCCCGATTATATAAATTCAATTTTATTTCTTTTATTGATTTTACTTGCCTCCCAAGTTTATTCGAAAAATAAAGACTAAACCATAGGCATATCCTCCTCCTTCAATTCAGCTATTTCTAATCCACGTAAGTAGGTTAAACTTACATTTCTTATATTTGAATATGAAAAAGCTAAACATTATGAAAAAATTATTATTACCATTATTCTTTGCTCTTTTTGTTATGGGATGTGACGATGACAGTGAAAATTTGCCAGCACCATATTATTCAATAGAAGGTAAATGGATTTGGTCCTCTTTAACAATAAATGATGGTATGTTCATTTATGAAGATGGGATACGTTACACCTATTACTGGGACGGTGTTACTCCTCCTGAACAACTTCAAGAATTATTTAATTCATATGAGGCGGGAGATGGGAATCACATACCAGAAACTAATACTTATACATTTGAAAATGATATCCTAACGGTTGATTTGAATTTTGGTAATGAATTAGTTACTCCAATTATATTTGAGTGTGATGGTGGGGAAGCTATTTTTGAAACGCCAGAATATAGCTTATTTAGATTAAATTCTGACTGTAACTAAACCATAGGCATATCTTCTTCTTTCAACTCAGCTATTTCTAAACCACGTAAATAGGTTAGACTTACATTAATTGACGAATGCCCCATAGCTTTCTGTAGCTTGGTTATAGAGCCTGTTCTTTTAAAGATTTCTATAGCTCCTGAGTGTCTAAATGAGTAGAGTGTTTGGTCTTGTTCAAGCATTTTAGAAACCCTCTTGAATCGACTCCAAAGTGTCTTAAAATAGTCTTGATTTAAAGGTTGCTGTCTTCCAGAAAAGATATTATGATGAGGTTCTCCTTTTACAAGAATATCTCTAACATAAGTTGGTACAGGTACAATTCTATTCCTTCCAGATTTATTTCTATTACCAGACAAATGAATGTATTTAAGGTCATCTGAAAAGTCAGACCAAGTAAGTTCTCTTATCTCACGATGAGGTCTTAAAAGGCAACCGTAGGTCATTAGACAGCATATATATAGCTGTTTATTATATGCTTTAATATCTTTAAGGATTTCATTGATATTATCGAATGGTTTGTGAAGTGTTGAGGTAGGTTTCTTCAGTTTTATACTTTGAACTAAATGAGGTTTAAATTCAGCTAATAATGGACTTAAAGTAGATTTTACTGTTCGTTGTGTCTTTGCACTCCAATTAGGTCTTACAAGGAAGGTTCTAATGTGTGATGCTTGTAATTTATCAAGCGTAAGGCTCTTTAAATGTTGTTCACTTTCATAACGTTTCCATAAGGTTACAATTCGTTTTGCATCCTTTATAAAGCGTTCAGAACATCCCTGCTTTATCTTCATATCAACACCCTGTTTAAGTGCTTTAACAACTGTTACAGGAACTTCTTTAACTTCTCTTTTCTTTGGTTTAGGTCTCCAACCTTCTCTTAGTTTTAATTCAAATGCAGCTTTGAGTAGGGGAGGGTTATCAATACATTTTAATTTTATTTCAATAGCCTTACCGTTCCAAAATCTGTAACGTACGTTATTGTAATAAACATTAATAAATACTTGTTTTTTGTCTTGACCAATTGTTACATTAAAAGAGTTCATACTGTCAGTTATTACTGTCAGTTTTAAAAAATAAAAGGATAGTTATATGGTATTCAACGGTTTGCAGTAGGCAGCTCGTCGGGCTCATAACCCGAAGGTCGTTGGTTCGAGTCCAACTCCCGCTACAAAGAAACTCCTTGAGAAATCAAGGAGTTTTTATTTTGGGGTCAAGTGATGCTTGCATCGTCTTGAGAACAAAATAAAAAATCAGATTGCAAAGCAATTGGAGTTTCTTTGGGCTGTTCTCCTCTATGGCCCATTTCGAAACAACGTGGAGAAATGAATCCAACTCCCGCTACTAAAACAATAAAACGGTTATACTTTTATAAAGTATAACCGTTTTTTTTATTACTAACGAGGGCTATTCAATTAAGGAAGTGTGAACAAATCTTCAACTGAACAATTTAAAGTCTTTGAAATTTTTAAAGCTAATACTGTTGATAGGACATACACTCCATTTTCAATGGTATTAATACTCTTCCTTAAATACAGATAATTCTTGCTGAGTTAAACCACAAGTCTTACTTAGTTATCTATGCACTATGTTGTATCCAGTTTTTCTTTTTGTAATTTTCAATGAGCATACTGATGTAACCCTCCTTATCATTTTTTACAGAATCTAATTGCACTGTAGGTACTAATGCTAATGTAGAATGATTCTCTCTTAGGTTACCATCACTCCATATCATTAAATCAATAATTACAGGAGTCAGGTTAAGTCCTTTTTGAGTTAAAATATAAATGTTCTTTTGTTTGTTATCTGAGAGTTTTTCTTTTCTGATAATCTCGTACTCCAATAGCATTTTCAGTCTTGAAGATAATATGTTTGTAGCAATAGCCTCATCACTCTCAGAAAAGTCCTTAAAAGTACGCTTGTTTAATAATATCATGTCTTTGATAATAACCAAAGTCCATTTATCACCAACTATGTCCAAGGCTGAAGTACAAGGACAGCTACACCTGAATTGATTTTGCATATTATTGAGAATTATTTTGTAAAGATACAATAACATCTGAACTTGCTTGTAAAACAAAATTAAGTTTAAAACTTACTTGTAAATTAAAAGTAAGATTGTATATTTGCTTGCTAAATAAAAGTGAGTTGGTTTTTATTAAGTTTTAACAGCCAACTTAAATAAAACTTAAAATTATAAAAAAATGAGTAAAAAAATTTCAATCAAAGACAGCATTGCTTTAGTAAGTGGTGCAAATCGTGGAATCGGTAAAGCAATTACTGAAGAACTATTAAATAAAGGCATTAAAAAAGTATATGCTGGAGCAAGAAAACTTGAAAGCCTTACAGAGCTTAAAGAAAAATACGGAGACCGTTTAGAACTGGTACAGTTAGATGTAACTAACCAAGCATCTGTAGATAATGCTGCAAAGTTAGCTTCTGATGCAACAATGCTGATTAATAATGCAGGGGTATTGGCGCATGGAGGTTATAAATCAGAAAACATGTTAGATTCAATAAATCAAAATATGGAGGTAAATGTACTGGGAGTAGCTCGTTTAACTCAAGCTGTCCTTCCAAACATTGAAAATAAACCTAATGCTACAATAGCAACTGTTTCTTCTGTAGTTGGTTTAGGTAGTATGCCCATGATGAATGGATATTGTACTTCTAAAGCAGCTGTTCATAGTATGATACAGGGTCTTAGAGGCGAATTGCAAGACAGCAATGTATTAGTATCGGGTATTTATCCTGGACCTATTAAAACGGATATGGCAAAAGGATTTGAAGGTATTGAATTGGATAAACCAGAAAATTTAGCTAAAAATGTAGTGATTGCATTAGAGCAAGGTGAAGAAGATGTTTTTCCAGATGTTATGTCTGCACAAATAAAACAAGCCTATGGAACTACTCCAAAAGAAGTTGAAAAAATGTTTTCTGCTTGGAAATAAAAAAGTTTAAATCATGATCAACAATCATCTTCCAAAATAAGATTAATCACTTTTAATGTGATTAAAAAATCTTTTGGAGTAAAACTGATGTTCGATATTTCAATAGAGTTATCTACTAAAACAATAAAACGGTTATACTTTTATAAAGTGTAACCGTTTTTATTTATCTGCTAAATTAGACCATTTCTCTATGGCGTGAAACACTTCACATAGCCCTTTTGACTTTTCGGTTAGTGAATATTCCACCCTTGGAGGTATTTCTTCATACTGTTTTCTTGTAAGTAGGCCAGCACTCTCAAGACTTTTTAATTGATCAGTAAGAACTTTTCTTGAAACCCCATCAACCATTTGATGAATTTTACCAAACCTTAATGTGCCATGATTTCGTATTGTGTTTATTATAGGTAGTTTCCATTTGCCTCCAATCTGCTGAGTAAAGTTTAAAACAGGACATTTTTCATTTTTCATAATTACAGTTTAGTTACTTCATAGTAACCACTTTTTGTTAGTTACTAAAAGGTAACAAGTTACTTTATGTTTACAAAAGTATTAATATTGCACAAACAAAAAAACAAAACAATGAAAAAATCAATTAAAAACTTAGCTACTTTAGTAATTGTAGCATTTATGACATTTTCCTTCACAACAATAGATGGGGATAAAAAAGAAATTAAATTAGAAAGCAGTAAAGTTGTTTGGAAAGGTTATAAAGTAACTGGTTCTCATGAAGGGATTATCTCAATTAAATCTGGACATTTAAATTTTGACAAAGACATATTGACTGGAGGTAACTTTGAAATAGATATGTCAACTATTATAGTTACCGATTTAGAAGGTGAGTATAAAGGGAATTTAGAGGGTCATTTAAAATCTGACGATTTCTTTGGAGTTACAAAATTTCCTTCTGCATCACTGAACTTTACTAAGGTTGAACCAACAGGTAAAAACTCATATAAAGTCACTGGAGATATTACTATCAAAGGAAATACTGAGTCTATTTCATTCAATCTTTCAGTTTATGGGAACAAAGCAAATGCATCCTTAAAAATAGATAGAACAAAATTTGATGTAAGATATGGCTCTACAAGTTTCTTTGATGGATTGAAGGATAAAGCGATTTATGATGAATTTGATTTAGTTGCTGATTTAGAATTTTAATAAAATTCACTAACTACACTCAATTCAATATTAAAAAAACAAAAAATTATGATTTATAAAAAACAAGACCGTCC
The DNA here is from genome assembly GCA_913061465.1 of uncultured Flavobacterium sp. Lineage (GTDB taxonomy): Bacteria > Bacteroidota > Bacteroidia > Flavobacteriales > Flavobacteriaceae > Polaribacter. Next base: position 6,953 of record CAJXSU010000060.1, on the reverse strand, counting down.
AATGTGTGGATGTGGAAATACGCAAGATCCAAATGGATATTGTGACGGTTCACACCTTAATAAATAAATGACTCTCTATTTATATTGCGGGAGACAAGAGTCATTATATGATGAGTGTCAATCAATTCTCTTGCAGTAAAACTTATGTTCGATATTTCAATAGAGTTATCTACTAAAACAATAAAACGGTTATACTATTATAGTGTAACCGTTTTTTTATTAAACAAGACTTCTGAAAAAATTGAATATACTTCTCGACACCTTATATCCACTCCATTCTCTTGCCTTAAAAACAGTATCTAATTCTGTTTTGAAAACATGGTTGGTGTAATTACTAATCGTTTTTACAGAGATAGCCAAAATGACATCTAATATATTACCCTCTGTATACCCTAAATTTAGGAACGCTTGAACTTCATTTTCATCAGGCAAACCCCTTTTATTTACCATAGTGCTTACAAACCGTGATAGGTCTCTTAGTTTATCATCAGAAATTTTTGTGTGATTCCTTATGGATTCTGTCACTTCAAGTGTGCTTTTTTAAACAAGTCATTAATTTTTTGTTTATTTGTAAGTGATATGAAGAAATTTTTCCATAAAATTATGTCTTTTACAATGGCTATAGTAGTATTATTTACTACGATGTCATTTACCCTTGATATGCATTATTGTGGAAATACTTTAGTAGAAACTGCAATTTTTCATAAAGCAAAAGGCTGTGGGATGGAAATGCAAAAACCTTCAACTAAAAGTTGTTCAATAACAATGAAGAATTGCTGTACTGATAAGCAGATGATTTTTGATGGTCAAGATGAATTACAACTATCTTTTTACACCCTCTCTTTTGAACAACAGCAATTTGTCACTTCTTTTATTTACTCTTATATCAACCTTTTTGGGGGTGTAGAAGAAGATGTTAACACCTACAGAGATTATATTCCACCTTTGGTCGTCAGGGAAATCTTCAAACTTGACGAAACTTATTTAATTTGATTTTAAACAATAGACTGTTTTGTCCTATGGATATATTTCATTAGGGTAATTTCTTGTATTCGGTATTTTCATAAATATCAATGTCTAACTGTTTAAATAATAAATCAATGCTAAATAAAAGCATCAAATTTTTAATAGAAAACAAACTCGTTGCTGTCCTATTACTATCACTTTTTATAGGATGGGGTATTATACACGCACCTTTTAATTGGGAAACAGGTTTTTTACCAAGCAACCCTGTTGCGGTAGATGCAATTCCTGATATTGGTGAAAATCAGCAAATCGTATTTACTAAATGGGATGGTCGTTCGCCACAAGATATAGAAGACCAAATAACTTATCCTTTAACCACATCATTACTTGGGATTTCAGGAGTTAAAACGATTCGTAGTTCTTCTATGTTTGGGTTTTCAAGTATCTATATCATTTTTGATGAAGATGTTGATTTTTATTGGAGTAGAAGTCGAATACTCGAAAAACTAAATTCGCTACCAAATAATCTTTTACCTGATGCCGTTAATCCATCATTAGGTTCTGATGCCACAGGATTAGGGCAAATATTTTGGTACACGATTGAAGGTCGTGATCAACAAGGTAATGTAACTGGCGGTTGGGATTTACACGAAATACGAAGTGTACAAGATTATTACGTTAAATATGCACTTTCTTCTGCAAGTGGTGTTTCAGAAGTTGCTTCAATTGGTGGATATGTTCAAGAATATCAGGTAGATGTAAATCCTGAATTAATGCGACAATACAATATTGGTTTACATCAAATTGTAAAAGCAGTTAAGGAAAGTAACAAAGATATTGGCGCGCAAACTATTGAGATAAACCAAGCAGAGTACTTAGTAAGAGGTTTAGGCTACATCAAATCTATTTCAGACATAGAAAATGCTGTTGTTTCTTCCGAAGATTATACAGCTATTAAGATAAAAGATATTGCTAAAGTTACCCTTGCGCCAAAAGCAAGACGAGGAATTTTAGATAAAGAAGGCGCAGAAGTTGTTGGTGGCGTTGTTGTATCAAGATATGGTGCAAACCCATTAGAAGTTATTAATAACGTAAAATCTAAAATAAACGAATTAAGCGCAGGTTTGCCTTCAAAAGTATTGAAAGATGGCAGAACGTCGCAATTAACTATAGTACCTTTTTACGATAGGTCAGAACTCATTAAAGAAACTTTAGGTACACTCAACGAAGCATTATCTTTAGAAATACTAATTACCATTTTAGTCATCATTCTTATGATGTTTAATCTCCGTGCATCTATTCTTATTTCAGGTTTACTTCCTGTTGCTGTATTAATGGTGTTTATAGCAATGAAACTCTTTAATGTAGATGCTAATATTGTAGCATTATCTGGAATTGCTATTGCCATTGGAACTATGGTAGATGTTGGTGTTATTCTTTCCGAAAATATTATTAGACATTTAGAAGAAAATAAAGAAAAACTGCCTGTAAATGAAGTTGTTTATAATGCAACTACCGAAGTTTCAGGGGCAATAATAACGGCAGTTTTAACAACTATTATCAGTTTTATTCCAGTATTTACAATGATTGGTGCAGAAGGAAAACTGTTTAGACCTTTAGCATTCACAAAAACTTTTGCTTTAACGGCATCTATTATTGTTGCCTTATTTTTAATTCCACCTTTTGCTTCTTTTTTATTCAAAAAAAGAAGTATAAAAAAAGTTTCAAGACTAATTATCAATAGTCTTTTAATTCTATTAGGAATAACAGCAATAATCTATGGATATTGGCTTGGGTTTGTTCTTATTGCTTTCGGAATTTCATCTATTTTAAAAATACAAGAAAAGATTACAGAAAAACAAGCAAACTATATTAATATTATAATTTCTGCTTTAGCAATTATATTTTTGTTAGCAGAGTATTGGCGCCCTTTAGGCGTAGATAAAAGCATATTTCGGAATCTCATTTTTGTATCTATTATTTGTTTTGGACTATTAGGCATTTTCACGTTATTCAGAAGATATTACACACGTATTTTAAATTGGGCTTTAGCAAATAAAATACTATTCCTATCTATTCCAACAGCGATAGTTATTTGTGGGTTTTTAATACTAAAAAACACAGGTAAAGAATTTATGCCTTCACTTAACGAAGGTTCTTTTCTACTAATGCCAACATCAATGCCACATTCAGGAGTTGAAGAAAATAAACGAGTTTTACAGCAGTTAGATATGGCTGTGGCCACTATTCCTGAAATTAAAACCGTAGTTGGTAAAGCAGGTCGAGTAGAATCGTCTTTAGACCCTGCGCCATTGTCGATGTACGAAAACTTAATTCAGTATAAATCTGAATTTATGCTAAATGAAGATGGAGAGCGACAACGCTATAAAACGAATAACGATGGCTTGTTTGAATTAAAAAGTGGAGCATACATAGACAGTCCAAATAACTCTAAAGAGACTGTTACAATGCCTGATACAACAGTAAAAGAACTTATAGAAGATAACAACGGAGAGTTTTACCGAAATTGGCGACCACAAATAAAATCTGCAAATGATATATGGAATGAAATTGTACGTGTAACAAAATTGCCAGGCGTTACATCAGCACCAAAATTACAGCCTATTGAAACACGATTAGTAATGTTACAAACAGGAATGCGTGCGCCAATGGGAATAAAGGTTAAAGGTCAAGATTTAAAACAAATTGAAGCCTTTGGTTTGCAATTAGAAACTATTTTAAAGCAAGTAGAAGGTGTTAAAACCGAAGCCGTTTATGCTGATAGAATTGTAGGTAAACCTTATTTATTAATTGACATTGACAGAGAAAAAATTGCACGTTATGGCATTTCTATACAAGATGTTCAAGATGTTTTAATGGTGGCTGTTGGTGGTATGGAAATCACACAAACGGTTGAAGGTCGAGAACGTTATGGTGTTCGTGTTCGTTACCCAAGAGAATTAAGAGCCAACCCAACAGATTTAAAAAACATTTATGTGCCAGTTGCAAAAGGCAGTTCTGTTCCTTTAGGCGAATTAGTTACAATTAGATATGAGCAAGGCGCACAGGTTATCAAAAGTGAAGACACTTTTTTAATTGGCTACGTACTGTTTGATAAGTTGAATGACTATGCAGAAGTAGGCGTTGTTGAAAATGCACAAGCATTAATTCAATCAAAAATAGATTCAGGTGAACTTGTTGTTCCAAAAGGGATTAATTACCAATTTACAGGAACGTATGAAAATCAATTAAGAGCCGAAAAAACATTATCGGTTGTAGTGCCTTTGGCGTTATTCATCATCTTTTTAATTCTATACTTTCAATTTCGTTCGGTAGCAACTTCATTTATGGTATTTACAGGCATTGCAGTAGCATTTGCAGGTGGTTTTATAATGATTTGGCTGTATGGTCAAGATTGGTTTTTAAACATCAATTTCTTTGGCGAAAACCTACGAGAATTATTTCAGATGCATACCATTAATTTAAGTGTTGCTGTTTGGGTTGGATTTATTGCTTTATTCGGAATTGCTACGGATGATGGTGTTGTTATGGCAACGTATCTAACACAAACATTTGACAGAAATAAACCTACAAGTAAAAAAGGTATTAGAGCATCTATTGTAGAAGCAGGAGAAAAACGAATCAGACCTTGTTTAATGACAACTGCCACAACCATTTTAGCATTACTGCCTGTATTAACGGCAACAGGTCGAGGAAGTGATATAATGATTCCTATGGCTATACCAAGTTTTGGCGGAATGCTAATCGCATTAATAACCTTATTTGTTGTTCCTGTTTTATACAGTTGGAAGCAAGAGTTGTCTTTAAATAGAATAGAGAAAAAAGAGAATAGAAATTAGAAAAAAAAATATGACAATGAAAAACTATAAATATCAAATCATACTCAAAGCAGTCTTTGTTCTTTGTTCTCTTTTCTTTGTTCTAAAAGGAAATGCACAGCAATTAGAAACACTAATTGAAGAAGGATTAGCAAACAATCCTGAAATTCAAATGTTTGAATTGAAGCATCAAGTTGCAAAAGAAAAAGTAAGCGAAGCAAATACATTGCCTAACACCCAAATTGGTGTTGGTTATTTTCTTAGCGAACCTGAAACACGAACAGGAGCGCAACGGTTTAAGGTTTCTGCTCAACAGATGTTACCTTCTTTTGGTTCAATAACCGCAAGAGAAAACTACAAAAACTCTTTGGCAGATGCGGTTTATGAAGATGTTGTTATTGCAAAAAGAAAATTGGTAGCATCCATATCGCAATCCTACTATAATTTATATGCGCTAAAAGAGAAACAAACTATTTTAGATGAAAATATCGACTTACTTAAAACCTATGAAACTTTAGCATTAACATCGGTTGAAGTTGGAAAAGCATCCGCAGTAGATGTTTTGCGGTTACAGATGCGACAAAATGAATTAGAACAACTCAAACAAGTTTTAGAGCAAGATTATTTAGCTGAAAAAACGTTACTGAATAAGTTGTTAAATAGAGAAAAAAACAGAACAATTTCTATTGATAATGAATTAACAATGCCTTCTGAAAACTCACTAATTAATTCAGAAAATTTAGCATTACATCCTGAATTATTAAAATATAATAAACTCTACGAATCGGTTGAAAAATCTGAATTATTAAATCAAAAAGAAAGTAATCTAATGGTTGGTTTTGGATTGGATTATATCGCAGTTTCAGAACGACCAAATATGAATTTTAGCGATAACGGAAAAGATATTATAATGCCAATGGTTAGTGTTTCCATTCCAATTTTCAGCACTAAATACAAATCGAAAACAAAGCAAAACGAGTTGCTTCAAAAAGAGATAAACTTTCAAAAACAATACAAGTTAAATCGATTAGAAACGATGCTTGATAAGGCAGTTAAAAAGAGTAATTCTGCAAGAATAAGTTACAACACACATGCAAAAAACTTAAAACAGGCAAAAGATGCCGAAACCATTTTAGTAAAAAGTTACGAAACAGGAATGATTGATTTTAATGATGTTTTAGATATTCAAGAATTACAATTAAAGTTTCAAATCAATCAAATAGAATCTATTAAAACCTACTATTTGCAGGGAGCAATTATTAACTATTTAACAAATTAAAATTCAATTATTATTAACTACAAAATCAATTAAAAATGAAAAACTTAATAATAGTACTTGTATTAACACTATCAGTTTTGAGTTGCAAAAACGAAACAAAGAAAGATGTTACAAATCAACATAAGAATCATATTAAAACATCTGATAAAAAAGAAACGCCAAAGAAGAAAGTGTTAAGCCCCCATACATCTGTAATGGAAATGATTGGTGATGCCCATATTCATATTGATTACTCTTCACCCGGAGTTAGAGGGCGAATTATTTTCGGTGGTTTAGTTGGTTATGATAATGTATGGCAAGCAGGAGCGCATAATGCCACTTGGATAGAAACTGATAAGGATTTAATCATAAATGATGAAATTTTACCTAAAGGGAAATATGGTTTTTTTATAATTCCATCAAAAAAAGATTGGATAATAATGATCAATAAAAATTGGAATCAACACGGAAAAGACGATTATGATGAAAAAGATGATGTGATACGATTTAAAGTCAAACCAACTATTTCAGATCAAATTACAGAGCATTTAGAATATAAAGTAACTAAGGTTAGTGAATCAGAAGGTACTATTTCTCTTGCCTGGGAAAAGGTAACAATCAACTTTCCATTTAAAATAAAAAATAAGATATGAAAAAGTATATAATTTATACAGGATTATTAGTTGTTGGATTGTTATTCGGATGGTTCTTTTTTGGCAATTCAGCCACTAAGGAAACAGAGCATAATGATTCAGAAACAGCAGAAACAAATCAAAAGTGGACGTGTTCTATGCATCCTCAAATTATGCAAGCCGAAGCAGGAGATTGCCCTATTTGTGGAATGGATTTAATTCCAGCCGAAACGGGCGCAGAAGGATTAAATGCCAACG
>CAJXSU010000059.1 GCA_913061465.1 uncultured Flavobacterium sp. | reverse complement strand
TAATAATCTTATTGATATCTCTTACAAACCCCATGTCTAACATTCTGTCTGCTTCGTCTAAAATTAAAACATCGATGCGTTTAAATGAAACTGCTTTTTGATTGTGCAAGTCTAATAATCTACCAGGAGTTGCCACGAGAATATCTACACCTCTTCTTAACGTAGCTATTTGAGAAGCAGCTTTTACACCTCCAAAAACCACAGTGGAATGAATATTTAAATAAGAACTATATTCTCTTACGTTATCATATACCTGAGCGGCTAATTCTCTTGTTGGGGTTAAAACTAAGGCTCTTAAAGGTCTGTATTTAGGGTGTTTTGTTTCTGATAAGTATTGAAGAACAGGAAGTGTAAAACCAGCTGTTTTCCCAGTACCTGTTTGGGCAGAAGCAAGTACGTCTTTCCCTGCCAATATGTGAGGAATTGCTTTTTCTTGTATGGGTGAAGGAGTTGTGTATCCTTTTTCTTTAACAGCTCTTAAAAGAGCATCTTTTAATCCTAAATCTTTAAATGACATCTATAATGTTTATGAAAAAACAACAATGGTATTTTTTCTGAATAGTGCAGCAAATGTACACCGATTAATTGTAAGCTAAAGTGTGACTTCTTTTTTTTCGAACAGTAATAATTTTAAACAAAAAGAAAAGTAAAGCAGAAAATCATCACAAAAATTTATTTGCTATTTTTGAGAGACTATATATTGCAAATACAACAAAAAATTAACCATTATGAAATCTATTTTTAAGGCTTTATTTTTATTCATTACTTTAGGAATATCTGCTCAACAATCTGCCACAGAATCAGAAGTTGTAACAAAAGCACTTCAAGAAAAGGAGGCGCTTACAAATACATCTATCATTAAAAATATTTCTTTTACTAATATTGGCCCAACAATAATGAGTGGTCGGGTTGCAGATATTGATGTAAACCCTAATGACCCAACAGAGTTTTACGTAGGGTACGCATCTGGTGGGTTGTGGTACACAAAAAACAACGGAACTTCTTTTAAACCACTCTTAGATAACAGTCCTACCCAAAATATTGGAGATATTGCTGTAGACTGGAAGAAAGGAACTATTTGGGTTGGAACAGGTGAAAAAAACTCATCGCGTTCATCCTATGCAGGAATAGGGATGTTAAAATCTGACAACCAAGGGCTAACATGGGAGCACGTTGGGTTGCCAGATTCTCATCATGTGAGTAGAATTATAATAAACGCAAATAATCCTGAAGAAGTAGTTGTAGGAGTGATAGGGCATTTGTACTCACCAAACGAAGAACGAGGAATTTTTAAAACAATAGACGGAGGAAAAACGTGGAGAAAAACATTATTTATTAATAGTAGCACTGGAATTATTGATGTGGTAGTTGCGCCAGAAAACCCAAAAGTATTGTATGCAGCTTCATGGGAAAGAGAACGGAAAGCTTGGAATTTTGATGGAGATGGAAATAATTCTGCAATCTATAAAAGTATAGATGGAGGAGATACTTGGAAAAATATTTCTACGAATAATGGTTTTAGAAATGGAGATGGAGTAGGAAGAATAGGGCTTTCGATTTATGACGAAAATACAGTATATGCTATTCATGACAGTCAGTTTAGAAGAAAGTCTAAAAAAAAGGAAAAAAAATCTTCGAATGGGTTAACAAAAGAAGATTTTAAAAATATGTCTACAGAAGAATTCTTAATATTAACAGACAAGAAGTTAAATAATTACCTGAGAGCAAATCGTTTTCAACAAAAATATACGTCAAAAACTGTTAAAAAAATGGTTTCAAAAGGGGCTGTAAAACCAATAGACTTAGCTAAATATTTGGAAGATGCAAACTCTATGTTATTTGATACTCCAGTTGAAGGTGCTGAGGTTTTTATAACAACAAACGGAGGAAAGAAATGGAGTAAAACTCATAAAAGTCATATTGATGGATTGTATTATTCTTATGGGTATTATTTTGGGGAAATTCGTGTAGACCCTCAAGATAAAAATACGATATATGTTTTAGGAGTTCCTATTTTAAGATCTAAAGATGGAGGAGAGACATTTACTTCTATTGGAAAAGAAAATGTACACTCAGACCACCAAGCACTATGGGTAAATCCAACAAGGAAAGGCCATTTAGTTGAAGGTAATGATGGAGGATTAAATATTTCTTATGATGATGGAGAACATTGGATTAAATTAAATTCACCATCGGTAGGACAGTTTTATGCTATTTATGCAGATAATCAAAAACCATACAATGTTTACGGTGGCTTGCAAGACAATGGTGTCTGGACAGCCTCTCACAATTCAAAAATGAACAATAGGTGGCATCAAACAGGTCAAAATCCATACACATCAATTATGGGGGGTGACGGAATGCAAGTTCAAGTAGATGATAGAAATCCATCGATAGTGTATACGGGTTCTCAATTTGGAAATTATTTTAGATTGGATAGAGATAAAGGAGAAAGAACCTATATTCAACCGAAACATGTCTTAGGGGAAGCACCTTACAGATTTAATTGGCAGACTCCAATTCTTTTGTCAAAGCATAACCAAGATATTTTATATCTGGGAAGTAATAAATTACACAGAAGTTTAGATAAAGGGGATACTTGGGAAGCTATTTCCAATGATTTAACAACTGGTGGGAAAAAAGGAAATGTTGCTTATGGAACATTAACTACCCTATCTGAATCACCATTTCAATTTGGTGTATTGTATACGGGTTCAGATGATGGCTACGTTCATGTGTCTAAAAATGCTGGTGGATCTTGGGATCGCATTTCAAACTCTTTTCCAAAAGACTTATGGGTAAGTAGGGTTATTGCTTCACAGCATAAAAAAGAAAGAGTATATGTAACCTTAAACGGTTATAGATCTGATGATTTTACAGTGTATGTCTATAGATCTGATGATTATGGGAAAACTTGGGCGAATATTTCTAATAATATTCCAACATCACCAGTAAACGTAATTCGTGAAGATTCTGAAAATCCAGATTTATTATACGTTGGAACAGACAATGGGGCTTATGCTTCTTTTAATCAAGGTAAAGAATGGTTTCCTTTTCAAAAAGGATTACCCAATGTAGCTATTCATGATTTAGTTATTCAGCCTTCAGCTAGGCATTTAATCCTAGGAACACATGGAAGGAGCTTATATAAAGCAACTATTGCTTCACTTCAATTAATGACACCAGAGATCATGGCAAAAGAAGCGCATATTTTTCCAATTTCAACAATCAAAAAAAGTAGAACATGGGGGAATTCATGGGGGAGATGGTCATCGCCATTTATTCCAAAAATTTCAATTCCATATTATTTAAGGAGTTCAAGAAAAGTAACAATAAATATATTTAAAGAAGAGTTACTTGTAGCTTCAATAGTTAAAGATTCAGATGAGGGTTTTAATGAGTTTAGTTATGATCTTTCTTTTTCTGAAAAAGGAAGAAAAACCTATTTAAAAAAGTTCAAAGAACAGTCATTAAAGGCTGCTAAAAATGGCACATATTTCTTACCTAAAGGAGTTTACACTGTTAAAATAGAATCGTCTACTGAAGTTTTTGAAATTCAGTAGTCGATTAGGCTATGAGTTGCTGCGGGACTAGTTTTTAAGAAGTTTATTATTTTAGTCTGATAAATCTTGAACAGGTTGCAGAACTCCGACAAAACTCCCACTTATAGTACCGGAGTTAAGAGTTTCAAATGAATAGGTTAAAGTATATTTATCATATTGTAAATCTCCTATAGCATAAACATCATTTGATCTTTGTATTGTCAAACTTCCAGAATTAATTTGATTTTCACTTATAATGTCTGCACTATTTACAGTATAGAATGGAACTACCATATTTGTTGATATCCTTACTTCATTAAGAGATGGATCTGTAGTAGTTAACTCGAAAGGATAGGTTCCTTCAGCTAATTCTGAAGCAGAAGTTGATGTAATATTAAAAATTACTGACTGATTTGTTCCTCTTATATAACAACAAGAAAACCCACGATAACTTCTGAACCTCAAAGCTCCATTTAATAAGATAATTTTGTAATTACTTCCATTTGCTCCATCATCTGGAGATGTCATATATCCATTAGAAATAGAATAGTCTGTTCCATTTATTGTGAATTCAGCATCAGGTGTAGGAAACTGATTATCTGTTTGTAGAGCAGATGAAAAGTCGACGTTGTCTTCAAAGCAAGATAACAAGGCAAGAGAGACTATAAATACAAGTAGTACGTTTGTTTTTTTCATTTTTTTCATTTTTTCATTTTTTTATAATGGTAATTCTGCTGTGTTCTATGTAATAGATTAAAACTTATAACCAATTCCAACATGCATTCCAACATTGTATGGTGAGTATTCGTTATTGTAATCTTTATAAGTATTATAATGTTTTTTAAACATTACAGCTGAATTTAACACCAAACGTTTAGAAAGATGATATTCAAGATCTAACCCAATATTTAGAGAAGTGCTCGTTGTTAATACATTACTTGCTCTACCAATACTTCTTGACGATGTGTTTGTTTTTGCTCGAATTTCGTTTTTGTTTAAATAAAGAAAACTAAATCCACCAACAAGATTTGTATTGAATTTTGAATCTCCAAACATTCTGTATTTAAATTCAAAAGGCATTTCCATATAAAGTATACTTTGACTCAAGCTAACGCTTTCAGAGCCTACTATGTCAGGAGTATTAGAAAATCGAACTTCAACTCCAGGATTGTAAATAATATTGGTAGGATTTACATCTGGTATAAACTCAGACAAGAATAAGTCTTCAGTAAGAAAACGTAACTCTTTTGAGAAAATACCTGTTTGAATAGATAGTCTATTAGTAGCCCTAAATACAACATTAAAACCGTAAATATTTGATATTAATCCAGAAGATTTGTTGTCATCAAAATACTTATCAGGATAAGTTACTGCTCTAAGTGTTCCTAGTGTTGAAACATTTTCTGAAAATCTACCTGAATTTAAAGCTCCAAAAACAGGAACAACATTCCATCTTCTACCTTTTTCATTATTAAATTTTTCAACCTCAATAGAGTCTTTTTTCTTACGTCGCTTTTTTCTTTCTGCCTTAAGATTTTTTTTCACAGAATAATCTAAACTGTCTAGGCTATACCCTAATAAGTTAATTCTTCCTTTAACAACCTTTTCACTAATCGCATACCCGAGCTTATTTTTAAAAAAAGGAGTTTTTTTAGAGGTTTTAGTATTGTTCTTATACAAGAACTTAGTAGTATTATTTTTTGATTCTTTTTTTGTAGTAATAGTTGCATACAATTTTTTTGAATCTTCTTGAGGTTTAGAAACAGGAAGCTTATCCTTGTTTACATTAACATCTTTAACATTGGCATCCTTTAATATAACTTCATTTTTTAAAGATGTGTTTTTTTGCAGAGGTTTTGAAAGGGTTTTTTCAGTCTGCGGAGAAAACAGGATAAAACTAATTAAGCCCAAGAAACCTAAAACGCTAAACGTATATATGAGTCGATTAATTCTTCTCATTTTTAGTTTGGCTTGAATTACTGGCCAAGCTTCTGTTGGTGCAGTTGCTTTAGACTCTTTAAACTTATCTTTAAACAACTTATCTATGTTTTTACTCATAATTGTAGTTTTTTAATAGCATCAATTTCTTTTTTTAATAATTTTCTAGCTCTAGATAAATTTGACTTTGAGGTGCCAACTGAAATATCTAGGATCTCTGAGATTTCTTTATGTGAATATTCGTCTAACACATATAAATTAAATATTAGTTGATATTGAGGAGGTAATTTATTTATTAAAGAAAGCAAAAAGTTAAGGCTAATCTCTTTTTCCTCAACATCCACATATACTTTTTCCTCTGGTATTTTGCTTTCCTCAATATCATCAAATTTTATACTAGATTTTTTTCTAAATTTTTGCAAAGCAACATTTACTGTAACTCTTTTTGCCCAGCCTTCAAAAGATCCTTTATATTTAAACTTTTTAATGTCTTTAAAAATCACCATGAAACTATCTTGGAGCGTGTCTTGAGCATCCTCAGGGGTTCTAGAATATTTTAGACACACGTTGAATAACTTATCAGCAAACAAGCTGTAAAGTTTCGCTTGCGCACTCAAATTTTGCGTGCAACATTTTTGTATGAGGACTTCTAATTCGATAACTAATTAATTTTTAGGGTGTAAATTTTCATCAATAATGGTTAACAAATATAGAAGTTCTCTTCAAAAAATAAAATGACTCTTTTTCATAAATTTTTCAACTCTATTCTTTAATCATCTAAAAGGTTTGCTGATAATATTGACCACTTAGATTGGGGTAATCCTGAACCTGCCTTATGTCCAAATAGTACAATAATTTTATCATCTTTTACAATCATTTGGTGAATGGCTTTTGTTCCTCTCTCACTGTCTAGATTGGTTTCAATTTCTTCAAATGTATTGGTGTTTGTATCAAATATGCCAATGAAAGAAGTTTTTTCTCCTACATACAATCCTTTATGCCCTGCAATTAATATGACTTCTCCATATTTATGAACATACGTAATATCTGCAGATACTGACATACTAAGCTCTTCATAATTTTGGGAATTATCTAGGGGGTAGATAAAAATTTTGTTTGTTCCTTCTGTAATATTATCATAGGTAGCTCCGCCAAAAACATATAATTTGTTATTTGAAATGGCACCACTTGCACCTACCATAGTTTCAGGGGTCTCAATAATTTCTTCAAAAAGGTCTACTGAATTAATATTTAATTTGTGAATTTTTGTGTTTTCTTGCGTAGAAGTATCCACTCGATATCCACCGATAATATATGTGTTAGCGTCGTCTGAAGCAACTCCATATTTACTGAGATTGAAATTGTTTTGATATGCTATAGAGCTTGGTTCATTTTGAAGATTTAAATCATAAATTTTTAATTCTGTACCACCAATAGAAACTAATTGGTCGTCTATGATTTTTAATTGTTTGGTAATATACCCGCCAGGAGAGGTGTTTTTTCTATCTAGTTGTTTGGTGTCTAGGTTTAATTTAAAAACTTCTTCTTCGGAGGTAGTTCCAGAAGGTGTGTTTTCTCTACTAGAAATGAATAAACTATTCTCAGATGCTGGGTTTGTCATTCCAATGTGAGGACCACCCAAAAGATTATCCTCAAAAGCATAGACTTCTTCGAATGAAAAATTTGAATTTAACACTGGGTCTTCTTGAGGGTCTAATATTGGATCCGTAGTTAAGTCTTCAGTATTAGTTTCACAACTATAAAATAAAGTTGTAGTTAATAAGATTAATAAAAGGAATTTTTTCTTTTTCATAGCATTGATTTTTTTGATTAATAATACCTTATACACCTATTAGGTGGACAAACCTTTAAAAGGTTGCGTGAAACTTTAAAAACAGTAAACAAGGATACTGGAGAGTTAATTATAATCATTCTAAATACCTGCTAAAATACTTTTTGTGGTTTGGTCAGAAAATGATTGCGTTGTACCTTTGCAATCATAATAAAATTAACCATATAATGAGTGGAATTTTAAGTTCTTCAATAGGTAGAAAGTTTGCCATGGCAATTTCAGCACTCTTTCTAATGATTTTTCTTCTTCAACACTTTGCTATTAATATTCTTTCTGTATTTAGTCCAGATACTTTTAACGAAGTTTCTCACTTTATGGGTACATTTTGGGTAATACAATATGCATTACAACCGGTATTGATCTTTGGTGTTGTTTTTCATTTTGTAATGGGTTTTGTGTTGGAAATTAAAAACACTAAAGCACGTCAAATTAAATACGCAGTTAATAATGGAGGGGCAAATTCTTCATGGATGAGTAGAAATATGATCTGGAGTGGACTTACAATTTTAGCATTTATGCTGCTTCATTTTTATGATTTTTGGGTTCCTGAAATAACTATAAAATTTATAGATGGAGATATGTCTGGTTTAATAGATCCTAATAACAGTGAAAGCGGGTTTAGATATTTAGAACATTTACAACACAAGTTTGTTGATATTTGGAGAGTTGCACTCTACGTAATTTCTTTTGTTTTTCTAGCATTACATTTATTACATGGTTTTGAATCTGCATTTCAATCTGTAGGTGCAAATAATAAATACACAAAAGGATTGAAAAACTTTTCAAAAATATATGCTATCGGGATTCCTGCAGGCTTTATTTTTATTGCATTGTTTCATCATTTAAATCAAATTTTATAGGATGGCATTAGACTCAAAAATACCCCAAGGACCACTTGTAGACAAGTGGACAAAACATAAAAACAACATCAACTTAGTTAATCCAGCAAACAAACGATTAATAGATGTTATTGTTGTTGGAACTGGCTTAGCCGGAGGTTCTGCAGCAGCAACTTTAGCTGAATTAGGGTATAATGTAAAAGCATTTTGCTTTCAAGATTCTCCAAGGAGAGCGCATTCTATTGCAGCACAAGGAGGAATAAACGCAGCAAAAAATTACCAGGGAGATGGAGACTCAACCTACAGATTGTTTTATGATACAGTTAAAGGAGGAGATTATCGTTCTCGTGAAGCCAATGTATACCGTTTAGCAGAGGTTTCTGCAAATATTATAGATCAGTGCGTAGCACAGGGAGTTCCTTTTGCTCGTGATTATGGAGGATTGTTAGACAATAGGTCATTTGGAGGTGTATTGGTTTCAAGAACATTTTATGCCAAAGGTCAAACAGGGCAACAATTATTGTTAGGAGCGTATTCTGCCATGAATCGTCAGATTGGTCGTGGAAAAATAAAAATGTACAACAGGCATGAAATGCTTGATGTTGTGATTGTAGACGGAAAAGCTAGAGGAATTATAGCCCGTAACCTAGTAACAGGTGAAATAGAAAGACACTCAGCGCATGCAGTAGTCTTAGGAACAGGAGGGTACGGAAACGTATTCTTTTTGTCCACTAATGCTATGGGGTCTAATGTAACAGCGGCTTGGAGAGCTCATAAAAGAGGAGCTTATTTTGCAAACCCTTGTTACACACAGATACACCCTACGTGTATTCCTGTTTCAGGAGATCATCAATCTAAATTAACATTGATGTCGGAATCGTTAAGAAACGATGGTAGAATATGGGTGCCAAAACATAAAAAAGATGTTGATGCTATTAGATCTGGTAAATTAAAGCCAACTCAATTAGCCGAGGATGATAGAGATTATTATTTAGAAAGAAGATATCCTGCTTTTGGAAACTTAGTGCCAAGAGATGTTGCTTCAAGAGCGGCTAAAGAACGTTGCGATGCAGGTTTTGGAGTTAATGCCACAGGCGAAGCAGTATATTTAGACTTTGCAGCAGCGATTATTAGATATGGAAAAGAAAAGGCACATGTAAAAGGGTTAAATGAAAATGATGATGCTCTAGTGAAAGAACTTGGGAAAGAAGTTGTGAAAGCCAAGTATGGAAACTTATTTCAGATGTATGAAAAAATTGTAGATGAGAATCCATACGAAACTCCTATGATGATTTTTCCAGCAGTACATTACACTATGGGTGGTATCTGGGTAGATTACAACTTACAAACTACCATTCCTGGATTGTATGCCATTGGAGAAGCAAATTTTTCTGATCATGGATCTAATAGGCTTGGTGCTTCTGCATTAATGCAAGGACTGGCTGATGGTTATTTTGTGTTGCCTTATACCATAGGTGACTACCTGTCTAAAGATATTAGAACAGGAGCTATTTCTACGGACTCACCTGAGTTTGAAGAAGCCGAGAAAAATGCAGTAGAAAACATTAATCACTTAATTAACAATAAAGGGACTAAGTCTGTAGATTCTTTTCATAGACGACTTGGAAAAATTATGTGGAATAAGTGTGGAATGTCTCGTAATGAAAAAGAATTAAAAGAAGCTGTTGAGGAGATTTCTGCTTTACGAAAAGAGTTTTATAAAGATGTTTTAGTTCCTGGAACAGCTGATGAGTTTAACGAGCAATTAGCAAAAGCTGGGCGTGTAGCGGACTTTTTAGAATTAGGGGAATTATTTGCAAAAGATGCCTTATTAAGAGAAGAATCTGCAGGAGGTCATTTTAGAGAAGAACATCAAACACCAGAAGGAGAAGCAAAAAGACGTACTGAGTTTCAGTTCGTTTCTGCTTGGGAATATAAAGGAGAGCCAAAAGATGCATTATTGCATAAAGAACCATTGGTTTATGAGAATATTGAAGTGAAAGAAAGATCATATAAATAATTTAGGAGACATGAACTTAACGTTAAAAATTTGGCGTCAAAAAAACGCAAACGACAAAGGAAAGATGGTAGATTATCAGATCTCTGATGTGTCTCCAGATATGTCTTTCTTGGAGATGTTAGACGTGTTAAATAATCAATTAATAGAGAAAGGAGACTCTCCTGTAGCTTTTGATCATGATTGTAGAGAGGGAATTTGCGGAATGTGCTCACTGTATATTAATGGTGAGGCCCATGGTCCAGACAGAAGAGTAACTACTTGTCAACTTCACATGAGAATGTTTAAAGACGGTGATACAATTCATATAGAACCTTTTAGAGCTAAGGCATTTCCTATAATTAAAGACTTAGTTGTAGATAGAAGTGCTTTTGATAGAGTGCAACATGCAGGTGGTTTTATTTCTGTAAATACTTCCGGGAATACACAAGATGCAAATTCAATTCCAATATCTAAACATGCTGCAGATAAAGCCATGGATGCAGCAACTTGTATTGGTTGTGGTGCCTGTGTAGCCTCTTGTAAAAATTCTAGCGCCATGTTGTTTGTATCTGCAAAGGTTTCACAATATGCTTTACTCCCTCAAGGGCAAGTTGAAGCTACAGATCGAGTTTTGAATATGGTGCAGCAAATGGATGATGAAGGTTTTGGTAACTGTACAAATACTGGTGCTTGTGAAGTAGAATGTCCTAAAGGAATTTCCTTAGAAAATATAGCACGTATGAATCGCGAATATTTATCTGCAAGTTTTAAAGGATAAACAAATAAAGACAAATTAAAAACCTTCAACATTGTTGGAGGTTTTTCTTTTTAGAAAAAGAGTGGATCTTATTTTCTACCAAAGTCAGCAGGGATTTCTCCCCAAGCTTTGGTTTCCCATTTTAATATTGGATTTCTGAATGAATTTTCTTTCAGCCATTTTTCAGCACGTTGGATTAGTGTCAATAAATCTTTGTTAGAAGTGTCAAAAGTAATGTTAGTTCTACAGGTTTTCTTTTTAACCCAGGACATGGCAATTTTTGAATCTGAGTAAATAGGCAAGGAGTGTAAGCCTTTATTTTTAAGTAGTGAAATTCCGTGAACCAAGGCTAGAAATTCCCCAATATTATTAGTGCCATTTTCAAAAGGCCCCATCTTAAAAATCTCTTGATTGTTGTGATGTAAAACTCCACGATATTCCATCTTTCCTGGGTTTCCACTACAGGCAGCGTCAACGGTTAAGCTATTTTTCAAGGGAACACCATAATTTGCTTTATCAGCATTAGATAATGTTTTTTTTGGATTGCTTTTTCCTTGGTAATCTGAATATTTTTTCTTGACTGCTTTATTCGCTTCTTCTTTGCTTAAAAAAGATTTATATTTTGCGCCTTCATAACCCTGAACAAGTTTTTTAACTTTGTCCCAGGAAGAGAATACTCCAGTTTCTTTTCCTTTCCATATGACATAGTATTTTTTAACTCCCATCTTTTAAGATGGTTTTTTTAATAATTTGCGGGAAATATTCATATTCTAATGTATGGATTTTTTGTGCAATGTCTTCAGGAGAATCAGTTGTTTCTAGTTTTGTTTTTATTTGAAAAATAATAGCTCCTTTGTCGTAGTGTTCATTTACATAATGAATTGTAATCCCCGTTTCTTTGTCAAAATTATTTTTTACAGCCCTATGAATATGCATTCCATACATACCTTTTCCACCATAGTTAGGTAATAGAGCAGGGTGAATATTAATGATTCTATTAGGAAAGGTTTTTACAATAGATTCAGGAATTTTCCATAAAAACCCCGCTAAGACGATAAAATCAGTTTGGTCAATTAATTTATCTAGGATTGTGTTATTTTCAAAAAAATCTTCTCTAGAAAACCATTCGCAAACTTTATTTAGCTTTTTGCAACGCTTAAAAACACCAGCTTCTTTTTTATTGCATAACACTTTCACAACACTAATTTCTTTAGAGTTTTGAAAATAATTTATGATGTTTTCTGCATTAGAACCAGCTCCTGAGGCTAAAATAATAACTCGCTTCATGTACAATAATATTCAATCACAAAATAAAGCATAAAAGTTGATATTATAATCTCATTAGTAACACAACAACAAAATAAAATAATTTACGCTTCATTTTTTTACTAAAAATTAGTTAAAACTAATAAGATTTGTATTTTTGCTTCGATTTAAAATTTAAAATAAATAAATTATGTCAGACATTGCATCAAGAGTAAAAGCTATTATTGTAGACAAATT
>CAJXSU010000058.1 GCA_913061465.1 uncultured Flavobacterium sp. | reverse complement strand
TCGTGGGCTCGGAGATGTGTATAAGAGACAGATTAACAGTATATATAAATAACTATAAACAGCTTTTTATTTATTAATTAAAAGTTAATAAGTATCAGAAATAGCTATAAAATATGTTTATAAATAGTCGTTAAATAATGAAAGATTTTATTGTGTATGTAATAAAAATATATGTATTGTAATTAAAAATGAATAAATCAAATCTATTTTTTAAAACTTACTTATACTTCTTAACAATTACAATAATACTGTTAACTAATTAATAAATAAGTACTTAAATATTAAATTATAAAAATGCCTTTTAAAACTGTTGATAACCATATGTATTTGTATTTTTGTTTCTATTAAAAGTATAAAAACCAACTTATTATGAATATTTCTATAGGAAATGATCATGCTGCAACAGCATATAAATTTGAGATTATTAAATTATTAGAAGCAAAAGGTATTGTAGTAGAAAATTATGGTACTGACTTTCATGATAGTGTTGATTATCCTGATTTTGTTCATCCTGTTGCTAAAGATATTGTTTCTAAAAAAGCAAAATATGGTATATTATTATGTGGGAGTGCTAATGGTGTTGCAATGACTGCAAATAAATATAAAGAAGTAAGAGCTGGTTTATGCTGGTCTAAAGAAATTGTTGAATTAATTAGACAACATAATAATGCTAATATTTTATGTATTCCAGCAAGATATACTTCAATTCCTCAAGCATTAAAAATGGTAGAAACATTTTTAGAAACAGAATTTGAGGGAGGAAGACATCAAAACAGGGTTAACAAAATACCCCCTTGTTAAATATGATTTTTTATATTAAAAAATTTAATGAATTAACAACTAATGAGTTGTATGTTATTTTACAACTTAGATCTGAAGTTTTTGTTATAGAGCAAGATTGTGTATATCAAGATCTTGACCATAAAGATCAATTAGCATATCATATATTAGGGATTTTAGATAATCAAATAGTAGCTTACGCTAGAATATTTAAGTCTGGTGATTATTTTTTAAAACCTAGTATTGGTAGAATTGTAGTTAAAAAAGAATTAAGAAAACTTAAATACGGGTATAAGTTAGTTGAAAATTCAATCCAATTTATAGAAAAGAATTTAAAAGAAAATAACATTCTCATATCTGCTCAATCATATCTTACTAAATTTTATAATTCTTTAGGTTTTATTCAAATTAGTGAAGAATATTTAGAGGATGGTATTCCACACATTAAAATGTTAAGAACCTAAAGAAAATTAGACACTCTTTTTACTTCACCAAGTTTTAAATTATCTAATAAAACAGAACCTATTCTTACTCTTACTAAACGTAATGTAGGAAAACCAACAGCAGCAGTCATTTTTCTTACTTGTCTAAATTTCCCTTCTTTTAAAATTATAGAAATCCAACTTGTTGGTCCATGTCTATCATCTCTAATTTTTTGTGTTCTATCTTTAAAGTTAGGCACAGGTATTAAGAAAGTCTTACAAGGTTTAGTAGTATATTTTTTACCTTCAAAACCAATAACCACACCTTTTTTTAAAATATTAACCTCTTTTTGTGATATGCAACCGTCTACTTGAACATAATATTCTTTTTCAACTTTTTTACTTCTTATTTCTTCACTTAGCTTACCATTAGTTGTTAATAAAAGAAGCCCTTCAGAATTTACATCTAACCTTCCTATTGCCATAGTTTTATCTGGATAATTAAAAAAATCACCTAATAATTTTTTTTCTCTTTTATGAGGATTTACAAATTGTGAAATTGTTCCGTAAGGCTTATGAAAAATGAAGTGATGGTGGTTGTCCATAAAAAAAGAAAAGGAGCTATTAATTCATTCAAAAATAATCTTTTTTCATTTATAATTCCTAACCAAATTTTGTACCTTGTCATACTTTTTAAAAATAAAACAACTAGTATTTATGGCAGCAGATAAAGAAAAACAAGCAAAACTTAAAGCTCTTCAATTAACCCTAGATAAATTAGATAAAACCTATGGAAAAGGTTCTGTTATGAAAATGGGTGATAGCGTTGTAGAAGAAGTAGAAGCAATTTCATCTGGTTCTTTAGGTTTAGATTTAGCACTCGGCGTCGGAGGATATCCAAGAGGGAGGGTTATAGAAATTTATGGTCCAGAGTCTTCAGGTAAGACGACTCTTACTCTACACGCAATTGCTGAAGCACAAAAAGCTGGAGGTATTGCTGCTTTTATTGATGCAGAGCACGCTTTTGATCGTTTCTATGCTGCAAATCTTGGTGTAGATATCGATAATCTAATAATTTCACAACCAGATCATGGAGAGCAAGCGCTAGAAATTACGGACAATCTAATTCGTTCAGGAGCTATAGATATTGTTGTTATAGATTCAGTAGCTGCATTAACACCAAAGTCTGAAATTGAAGGAGAGATGGGAGATTCTAAAATGGGGCTTCACGCGCGTTTAATGTCTCAAGCCCTACGTAAACTAACAGGAACAATTAGTAAAACTAAGTGTACAGTTATTTTTATCAATCAATTAAGAGAAAAAATAGGTGTTATGTTTGGAAACCCAGAAACCACAACAGGAGGTAATGCTTTAAAATTTTATGCTTCTGTTAGATTAGATATTAGAAGACGAACGCAAATTAAAGACGGTGATAGAGTAATTGGAAACCAAACGAAAGTTAAGGTTGTAAAAAACAAAGTTGCACCACCTTTTCAAATTGCTGAATTTGATATCATGTATGGTGAAGGAATTTCTAAGGTTGGAGAAGTTTTAGATATTGGAGTAGAATTAGGGATTGTAAAGAAAAGTGGTTCTTGGTTTAGTTATGGTGAAACTAAATTAGGTCAAGGAAGAGACGCTGTAAAATCCTTAATAAAAGATAATCCCGATTTAGCAGAAGAATTAGAAGGAAAAATTAAAGAAGCTATAGATAACCAATAGTTATAATTTTCATCAATATAAACCCATTAGTTAGCTGGTGGGTTTGTGTATTTTAAACACCAGTACTACCAAACCCACCATCACCTCGATCAGTTTTATCTAATATAGTAACCTCTTTCCATTTAACTTGTTCATGTTTTGCAATTACTAATTGTGCGATTCGCTCACCATTGTTTATTGTAAAACGATCCTGAGATAAGTTAATTAATATAACGCCAATTTCACCTCTATAGTCAGCATCTATAGTTCCAGGACTATTTAAAACAGTAATTCCTTTTTTAGCCGCAAGACCACTTCGCGGCCTAACTTGTGCTTCCAGTCCTTTAGGTAACGATATAAACAAACCTGTTTTTACAATAACCCTTTCTAAAGGGTTTAAAGTTACAGTCTCACTTATATTTGCTTTAATGTCCATTCCTGCTGAAAGAAGGGTTTCATAAGAAGGTAATTCGTGTTTAGATCTATTTATGATTTGAACTTCCATTATTTTATATTGTTGTAAACAAATATAATAAATCACTTCAGTTTTCATATTAGATTTTAGAATTATTACTTTTGGTTTTTAAAATGTTTATAATAATGAAAGATCAACCAAAAATAGCAGTTTTAGGAGGGGGTAGTTGGGCAACAGCTATTGTAAAAATGCTCTCTGAAAATTTAAATACTGTGGGTTGGTATATGCGAAGTGTTTACGCTTTAGAACATATTAAAATAAATAAACATAATCCTAACTATTTAAGTTCCGCCGAGCTTCATCCGGCCCAATTAGACCTTTCAAATGACATTAATGCTGTTGTTTCAAATTATGATATATTAATATTTGCAATTCCATCTGCATTTTTAACTTTAGAACTTACAAAGTTGACACAGAGTTTAGAAAATAAAATAATTTTTTCTGCGATTAAAGGAATCGTTCCAGAATCAGGATTGATTGTTGGGGAACATTTTTATAAAAAACACAATACACCCTACAAGAATATTGGGGTGATAACTGGTCCTTGCCATGCAGAAGAGGTGGCTATGGAAAGGCTTTCTTATTTAACAATAGCGTGTCAAGATGCGGATAAAGCAGCTCAAATAGGTGCGGTGTTAAAAAGCAGATATATTAGAATTAAAATATCAGACGATATTATAGGCACAGAATATGCCGCAATGCTTAAAAATATTTTTGCTATAGCCGCAGGTATATCCCACGGTTTAGGTTATGGAGATAACTTTCAATCTGTTTTAATGAGCAACTCCATACGAGAAATGAATCGTTTTATTCGTAAAGTTCACCAAATGAAGAGAAATATTAATAATTCTGCGTATTTAGGAGATTTACTAGTAACAGGGTATTCTACTTTCAGCAGAAACAGAATGTTTGGAAACATGATTGGTAAAGGCTACACTGTTAAGTCCGCAATGTTTGAAATGAGCATGGTGGCAGAGGGTTATTATGCCTCAGAAAGCGCCTATAAAATAAAAGAACAAAACGGGACAATAACTCCAATTATTGATGCTGTTTATGCTGTTCTTTATCAAGGTAAAGACGCTAAAACAATCTTTACAAAGTTAACAGAGCACCTAGATTAACACGATTTTCTTCTACGGAAACTTAGGAACATTACACCTTTAATTTATTACTTTTGTTGTAAATACAACAATTTGTATTAAATACAACAATTATGAAAACAATACAGGAAGCAGTTGAAAGTATTATTCGAAAAACCCCTTTTATTGAAGAGGCGTTGAACGAAAAGTTAATAAACGTCTCTTCTTTAGCTAGAATTATACTTCCAGAAGTAGATAAAATTTTAAAAAAAAAAGTCAAAGTTGGTGCGGTAATGATGGCAATTAACAGAATTTCACCAGCAAGTGAATTAAGAATACGAAAGAATATTAGAAAATTTACACTTTCGCTAGGAGACTTTATTGTTCGCTCAGATCTTAGTGATTATACTTATAAAAACACAAAGTCACTATTAAAGGAAATTGCTAAAATTTTAACGGTTGCGGCAGACAATGAGGATTCTTTTATCACTGTATCAACAGGAATTTTTGAGACAAATATTGTGATAAGTCAACCCCTGAAGCCTTATGTTAAAGATTTCTTTATTCATGAGCGATTAATTCATAATGTAGAAAATCTTGCCTCTATAACCATAAAATTACCAGAAGGCAACTTGGAGCAATCCGGTTTTTATTATTTTATTTTAAAACAATTAGCGTGGGCAGATATTTCACTTCAAGAGATAATATCAACAACAAATGAGATGACAATTGTTGTAAAAGAGGAAGATATTAATCAAACATTTGCTATTCTAATGGATATGAAGAAATAACTCCTAATGTTAAAAATTAAAATAATAGGAATCAAAGTGTTATATTCGCTACTCAAAAAAAAGATAATACACTTAAACCTAACTAGTTGTGTTTAACAACTAATGGTTTTAAAGTGAATTAAAAAATAAACTCAAAAGAGATGAAAAAAAATTACTTAAGAAAACTAGCAGTTCTTTCCTTATTGTTATCAGTTAACTTTGTTTTTTCTCAAACAGAAGAACAAATAAAAGAAATCAAAAAAGCTAATAACATCGAACAATTAAAAAATATAGAAGAGTCTACAAGGTTAATTCAGGTAGAGGCAAAAGAAAAAGCCTTAGAAATGGCCTCTATTAATGGTTGGGCAATAACTTATGTTGAAGACGGATCTTTATATGAATTAATGAAGGTTTCTGATGATAATAAACCTATCTATTATACAACATTTAACCAAAACGCTGCAATTTCAACTAGAGTAAACCACCTTAACACAGGGGGAAGTTTAGGCTTAGAACTTGAGGGTCAAAACATGACAGCTTATGTTTGGGATGGCGGTTGGGTATTCACCGAACACCAAGAGTTTGACGGACCGGGAGGAGATGATAGGGTTACTATTGGAGATGACGAAAATCAATATAGCGACCACGGAACTCATGTAACGGGTACTATTTTGGCCTCAGGTGTTAATCCTGAAGCAAAAGGAATGGCGCCACAAGCAAAAGGAGTGTCTTATCGTTGGAGTCAAGATATTCCTGAAGGTGCAGCAGCAGCTGCAGATGGAATGTTGCTGTCTAACCACTCTTATGGGTATCCCTTAAGTAATGTCCAAAATGGTGCAGGTATATACGGTTTTGATGCAAAAGAGTTTGATGCCATCATGTACAACGCACCTTATTATCTTCAGGTAGTCTCGGCAGGAAATGACGGTTCAAATAACACTTCAAATACAGACCCTTTAGAGGGGAATAATTTATATGACAAGTTAACTGGAATGAATACGGCAAAAAACAATTTATCTGTTGCTAATGGTCAAGATGCTCAAATCGATGCCGATGGAAATTTAATTTCCATGAATAGAAATAATGGGAGTTCTGAAGGTCCAACAGATGATTTAAGAGTGAAGCCAGATATTACCGGTAACGGATCGGGCCTTATCTCTCCAGTGGGTGGTAGTAGTGGCTACGGAAATTATTCAGGAACTTCTATGTCTGGACCAAATGTAATGGGCTCATTACTATTGGTTCAACAACATTATAGTAATGTAAATGGTTCTTTTATGTTTGGTGCCACTTTAAAAGGTTTAGCACTTCACACCGCAGACGATATTACACCAGACAACTCTAACTCTTCATCTCAAACCCTTGTTGGACCAGATGCCACTACGGGCTGGGGTTTATTAAATGTAAAATTCGCAGTAGAAACCATTAATAAAGTTGGTTTTAAGAGTGTTATTAAAGAGAAAACATTAGATAACGATGATACTTTTACCATGAATGTTAAGTCTGATGGAGAAAATCCGTTAGTAGCTTCAATTTCATGGACAGACGTTGCAGGAGAACAAAATAATACAGTTAACGACCCTACTCCTGCTTTAGTTAACGATTTAGATATTCGAGTTTCACAAGTTATAGATGGTGAAACAACGGAATACTTACCTTGGAAATTAACCTCTGTAAATACGAATGAACAAGGAGATAATTTAGTTGATCCATTTGAAAAAATAGAGATTGCTGGAGCTTCAGGTGAGTATATAATTACAGTTTCTCATAAAGGAACTCTAGTGAATGACTCTCAAAATTACTCATTAATTGTAACAGGAACACTTTCTGATATTAATTTATCTAGTGTTAACCCTGAGCTTATCCAATGTTCAACAGAAGATGCTGCATTTAATTTTAATTATACGCAACAAATTCAGACCACAACAACAATCACTGCAAATAACCTTCCAACAGGAGCAACAGCAAGTTTTTCACCACCTTCAATAAGTCAAAATGGAGACGTTGTTATGACTGTATCAAATTTAGAAAGTGTTGCCGCTGGTTCGTATGAAATAAATGTAACAGCAAGCAATGGCGATGAAACACAAACTAAAAAAGTAGAGTTAAGGGTGGTGCATCCAGACTTTACAAATAACCCGATGAGTTTATCATCACCTTTAAATGAGGAAGCAGGTGTTTTATTCCCTGAAATCGAGTTAGTTTGGAATGAAAACATAAACGCAGAATCGTATACCGTAGAATTATCTGATAACCCATCATTTACGAACATCTTAGCAACATCTACTCAAACTGATATAAAATTTACAGCTACAGGTCTTGAGGAAAATAGTATTTATTATTGGAGAGTAAATCCAACAAATCAATGTGGTTTAGCTATTTCACCTATAATTTATAGTTTTCAGACGGCTGGTTCAGAAGATTGTACAAACACATATTCTGCCACAGATTTTGATAATGATCGTTTAGGAGGAGGTACTGCAGTTTCCGCTTCATTACCAATTGAGATTACAGACGACTTAACAATAAGTAGACTAAAAGTAAATGTAGATATTACTCACCTTGCTATTGGAGAACTAGAGGTATTAATACAGGAACCAGAAGTGTTAGGCGCTAACACCACGCTACTTTTAGAAAATGTATGTGAAAATGTAGCAAACGTTACAGGAGCTATATTTGACGATAACGGAAACGATTTGGTGTGTGGAACAGCAGATCCTGCAATTTCAGGCAACATAAAGCCTGCACAAAGTTTAGCTAGCGCTGCAGGAAAAAGTGCCCTAGGAACTTGGTTGTTAATCGCAAATGATGAAACGTTCCAGAATGGAGGAACATTTACAGCAGGAAGTTTAGACGGAGCAACGATAACGGTTTGTACAGCTGAAGCAAACTCATCTCTTCCAGAGTTTACATCTAACCCCGTCTCAGTTACTGCCAACCAAAGTACTGCACTTACATCTTCTGATATGTTAGCAACCACAGCGTCAGAGCCGGCTTCACAGCAAGTTTATACTATTGTTATACTGCCAACTATGGGTGTAATTACTAAAAATGGTTCAGATTTATCTATTGGCGGAACTTTTACGCAAGCTGATGTAGATGCCGGAGTTATTGCATATTCAAACACGCAAACTGTATTATTTTCTGATTCATTTAAGGTAGATATTACCAACTCATTAAATGGTTGGTTACCAAATCAAGAGGTTAATATAGAAGCAACCACATTAAGTACAAATTCTTATTCTTTATCTAATGTGTCTATATATCCAAACCCTTCAAATGGAGTAATTAATGTTCGTTTTGAGACAACATCAAACGATATTGTAAAAATAGAATTATTCGACTTACAAGGTAGAAGAGTTTATCGTTCTAACCACACAACTAATCAATCATTGTTTGATGAACCTATAGCTACAGGAAAACTAGCTAGTGGTATTTACGTATTAAATGTGTCACAAGGAAATAAAAGCACAACGAAGAGAATTATTTTTTCGAAGTAATTTTTTTGAAAGACAAATGTTTTTATAAACTTTAAAATGAGGCTACTTAGTAGCCTCATTTTAATTTACATTTATATTGAATTCTTTTATTATGGACCAAAAAAGAAGAAACGACCCCTATGCAGCTTTAAGAATAAAAGAGTTTACAATTTTTTTATTAGTTCGTTTTGCTTTAGTTTTCGGATGGTCTATGCAGTTTATTGTAATTGAATGGAAGGTTTATGAGTTAACAGGTGATCCTTTATATTTAGGGATTATTGGTTTGATGGAAATAATTCCTGCCTTATCAACTGCTTTGTTTGCGGGTCATATAGTCGATCAAAAAGAAAAAAGAAATTTACTGGCATTATGCATTGCTGCCTTTTCTTTAATAAGTTTTGGTCTTTTTTGGATTACATCAGACCTGATAAGTAACACACTTTCTTCACAGGCAATTTTATACATTATTTATGCATTCGTTTTCTTTGGTGGGTTTTTACGTGCATTTTTTGGACCCATTATTTTCTCTTTAGTAGCCTTAATCGTTCCAAAAAAAATATATCCAAATGCAGCAACGTGGAATAGTTCTTTATGGCAAATGGCAAGAGTTTTAGGGGTTTCTTTTGCTGGTTTTTCTATCAATTGGATTGGTGTTCATTGGTCTTTATGCATTATTTTTTTCTTAGTCACTTTTTCTTTTTTTGTAGTATTTAAAATTAAAAGAAAACCTGTTTTAAACCCAAATATTGGAGAACCTATTTTACAAAGTTTGAAAGAGGGTGTTCGTTTTGTGTTTAAAACAAAAGCAATTCTTGGGGCGCTTACACTAGATATGTTTTCTGTTTTATTTGGAGGAGCAATTGCTTTATTAGCTGTTTTTGCTGAAGACATACTGAAAGTAGGACCACAAGGGTTTGGAATTTTAGTGGCAGCTCCGTCTATTGGTTCATTTCTAACCATGTTAGTAACAGCATATATTCCAATCAGTAAAGCTGCTGGCAAAAAACTATTAGTTGCAATTTTTGGTTTTGGTGTTTGCATCATTGTTTTTGGAGTCTCTTCTGTATTTTGGATCTCCGTTATTGCCTTATTTTTTAGCGGTGTAACAGATGGTGTTTCTATGGTGATAAGACAAACGATTCTTCAACTTAAAACCCCAGATGAAATGCGAGGAAGAGTCTCTTCTGTGAATTCAATGTTTGTTGGATCATCTAACGAGCTTGGAGCTTTTGAAAGTGGGCTAACAGCAAAATTAATGGGAACTGTTGCTGCTGTTGTTTTTGGCGGAAGCATGACATTACTAACAGTTGTAACAACAGGAATCGTAAACCCAACTTTAAGAAATCTTGATCTTACCAAAGACCTAGAAGAACATGAAAAAAGTTAGTAAATTAATTAAAAGAAGTAATTAATTCTAGCGCCTTGTTTAGCTCTTCTTTCCTTCTCTTAAGGACTTCTTCTTTCCATGAAAGATGCATAGCAAATTCAGTTAAAACAAGGCTTAAGTTCTTATAAACACTTTCTATATTAAAGTATGCTCTTCCAGTTCTTCTTATAAAAAAGTCAGAAGGAGAGCAAGTCATTTCATAATGAATTGTAAACCAAACTTCAGCTTTTATCATTTTTTCCAGCGGTGTTCCCGTCTTCAATTCATCATATTTTTTAAGAATAACATCAGTTTGTCTACCATAGTTGTAGACTAGGTATTGTGCGTCTTTTTCATCAAAACGGTCTTTAATAATTCTTTTATAAATAAAATTAATATAACTTTTTACTTCATTAAAATCCTCAAATTCCCCACCAGAGAGTAAAACACCTTCTGTTTGTGTTTTTTTAAACTCCTTAGCGAATCGTCTCAGGTATTTTTTAGCAACTAAGTCAACTATTCGTTCCGCCATTTTACGATACCCCGTTAGCTTTCCACCGGCAATAGAAATTAATTCTGATTTAGAAACAAATATTTCATCCTTTCTTGACAGTTCGGAAGCAGGCTTTCCCTCTTCATGAATTAGAGGCCGAAGACCTGCCCAGGAAGATTTTATATCATCAATAGAGATCGATACATCAGGAAACATATTATTCACTGCAGCTATAAGATACATGGCGTCTACCAAATCTATTTTAACTTCATCTTTATTACCCTGATAATTTGTGTCTGTTGTTCCAAAGTAAGTGCTTTTACCTCTAGGTATTGCAAACATCATTCGCCCATCAGGAATATCAAAATAGACAGATTGTTTTACGGGTAACTTATTGTAATTAACCACGAGATGAACCCCTTTTGATAATCGGAGTTTTTTGTTGGTGTTAATTTGATTTTTCAACCGTAAACTGTCTACCCATGGTCCGGTGGCATTGATAACATATTTTGATTTAATACTAAAAATAGTATTGGTTAATACATCTTTTACTGTCGCACCAGTAACTCTATTATCATCGTATAAGAATTCTATAACTTTTGAATAATTAATAGGTTTTGCATTATAATTTATAGCTGTTTTAATAAGCTCTAAAGTAAGACGGGCATCATCTGTTCTATATTCAGCATAGTAACCAGCTCCCTTTAATTTATGTTTAGGAAGAAGAGGTTCTTTAACTAAAGCTTCTTTTTGGTTTAACATTTTACGCTTGTCTTCGCCTTCAACAGCCGCCAAAACATCATATACTTTCAAGCCGACAGATGTTAACCAAGAGCCATAAGTTCCACCATCAACAAGAGGTAATATCATTTTTTCAGGAACAACAAGGTGTGGTGCTAATTTATGCACAATTGCACGTTCCATACCCACTTCTTTAACCAGCCAAAAATCAAATTGCTTTAAGTACCTTAATCCACCATGAATTAACTTTGTAGATTTACTACTAGTTCCAGAAGCAAAATCGTTTTTCTCTACAAGCGCCACTTTCATTCCTCTCGAGGCAGCGTCTAAAGCAATACCCGCCCCCGTGATGCCTCCACCAACAACTAACAAATCAAATACAGATGATTTTAATTCATTTATGGTATTTTCTCTATCAAAAAAAGAAAAACGGTTCATAATGCCTTGCAATTGAGATAATTTAAAAGCGCTTTCCGTGGGGGAGAACAATTAAATAGGGTTTAATTAAAGATATTGTTTTTTTATCAATTATTAATTTATAAAGGCAAGCTTTACTCTAGTTTAGCGATGAACCCTCTTTTTTTAAGTTCAGGAATAATTCTTAATATCCCTTCTTTAATCGTATTTTCTTTAAAAGTAAATGTTTTGTCATATAAACAATCTTTTACAAAAAAAGTAACTTGAAATTGATTTGTAAGCTTAAATAAATCAGGCTGTATCCACTCAACTTTAGCAAATGAATGTGCGTCTAAAACATCAATTTTTTTACGCATAACTGAACTTATTTTTTTATTACCAAACCCTTTAGAAACAATCACAACCATCTCTAGATGAGTATCATTATTATTTATAAGATAAACATTCCAATCGTTTGTGTTATAAATACTGTTGTATTCGAATACAATAGCCATTTCAACACCAGAAATTTCAGGAATTATGATGTCTTTTTTCATAGAATTAAGCTGGGTTGATGAGGTATTTTTATGAGCGCTATAATAGAAAAGAATTAAAGAACAGATTTAAATTGTTCAAGGAAACGAACATCATTTTCATAAAACATCCTAATATCAGGAATTTGATATAATAACATTGCAATTCTTTCTATCCCCATTCCAAAAGCATAACCGCTATAAACGGTAG
>CAJXSU010000057.1 GCA_913061465.1 uncultured Flavobacterium sp. | reverse complement strand
GGTCTTGCTAATTTTCTTGCTTCTCTTATCCTCTTCATAGCAGCTAATTTTGAAGCAGCACCTTTAGAGGCCTTTGTCGCTGGTGTTGCTTCTACTCTTTGTACCGGTGAATTATTAACAATTTTATCTTTTATTTCAAGAGCTGAAGAATTGTTTTTGCTGACTCGTTGTAAAGCCCTCGCCCCCATGCTATCAGCCTCCTTTTCTAGAGTTGTGCTATCATTTACTGCCATGCCGTTAACAGAAGTTGTTGGTCTTACTCTGCCTTCTGTTTGTTGTACTACATGGCCCAATTCATGAGGTAAGTGTTTTTCTTGGCCAGAAGCTAGGTGAATATCTGAACCTTGGGCATAGGCATGCGCTTGAACTGCTGCTGGTTTATCTGAATTTCGATGTACTTTTACATGGTCTAAAGACATTCCAGAAAGATTTTCCATTCCCGATTTTAGATTATCTGGAAGTCCGGTATTATTTTCTTTAAATTGAAAAGGTGCTGTTGAAGTGCTAGAAGCGTCGGCTGTAGCTTGTAATTGAGCTATTTCATCATTAAGTATGCCATTATCTGCAGACTCTTGAATTTGTTGTAGTTGTATGGCTTCAGGACGATTGTCCATTAATTGAACCGCTAAGTCATTTTGGGGTTGAAATGGACTCTCTTGAGATGAGTTTTTTACCTCTTTTTTTTTTACAAGTCCTTTTTGAGCAGCCATACATTTAATCTAGAATTAGATGTTACCAATATACTAAATTAATTTAATTAGTTGTATGTTCTAATTGAACAGTTCTGTAATTAAATAGGTTTTTATTTGCCAATTCCTGTTCTCTTTTAGGCCAAAAATTCATAGTATCTATGATTGATTGAAAGCTGAAATCACATTGATTAAGTAATGATTCTTCTATTGATGCTTCTTTTTGTTCAACTTTAATATCACTTTTCAAACTCAAAAAAATAAATTTTTTATAAAGAGAATATTTTCTATGAATGTGTTCCTCCTTTTGCCAATTCTTTTGCTTTATCAATAACACCAGGCATTTCTTTGGACATGTTATTGGATTCCTCTCTTGCTTTTTTATCACTTTCAGTAACTTCAGATAGTTCAGGTAAACTTGGTGGGGATTTAAATAGGTTTAATTTCTCCTGTAAGCCTTTCGCTTTTTCATGACCTTTTTCTTCAAGTGTTCGTAATGCATCTTTTAATCGCTTTCTTTTGGCCGCGTCTTTAATGTTTATTTCTTTTTGTCCTTTGGTGTTTTTACCCGTTTGTTGACCGTCATAATCTTGGTTATAATTTACATCGTTTCTGTCCATACTTTCATTACCAACAGTTGGCAATACATTTAATAAAACATCTGAGCCAATATCAGTAGTTACGTCACCAATTACATAACCAATATCATCTCCTGTTTTATTTGTATTTTCATAATTTTCATATAAATTCTTTTTTAACTTTAATTGATTTAACTCTTCTTTAGAAACGCTGCTGGCACCTCCCCAGTGTTCACTTCTATTAATTTCATCATTTATACTAGTTAATTCTGCTTCTTGATCTTTAGCGCTCATAGATTTAAACCTTTCTAGTTCTCCTTTTGGCGCATCTTCGCCAAGACCAGTTTTTGAAATTCTATTTTCATATTTATGACCAAATAAATTATTTTTAGCCGAAGATTCTTTGTCTATAACAGTTGTTCTATCAAGTTCCGTCTTGACAGATTCATCGGGACCGTTTCCTATGTTTCTTATTCTGTCTAAATCAGATTGAACATATTCTCCTTGATTGCGATTATTTAGTGTTTTTCTACCGTTTGACCAGGCTTGATTAGCCCCAAGAGATGTGCCCTCAGAGGCTCCTTTAGCAACACTCCCGTATAATTCACCTCTTAATTCAGTAAACAAGCTTGGGTCAGAGTTAGTAAGGTTTGCAATACCGTCTGCAACTAATTTCAAAGCAGTTGCTCCAATATTAATTCCTTTGAAGATTGATGATAACCAAGAAAGGAAGGCGCTAATAGGGGCAAATACAGTGGCCATTGGGGGAAGAAGAATACTTAAGCCACCAAGCCAAGTTGCGGTTGCAGAAAAGACTCCTCTAGCCAATTCTACAAATTTTTTGAAAGAGCCAAGAGCAGCAGAAATTTTACCCCAAATTGTTTTTGATCTCTTCTTTATTTTTGCCCAAAACTCTGCCATTATATCTTTCATTTGATGAGCTAAGCTTTGAACCCAAGGTCCGTCATCAATTCTTCTTTCTGATTTCCCGGTTTCTAAGTCTAAATCAAATTTTTCATCACTTACTTTTCCTCTTCCATCTTTTTTAGGAACAAACTTTTTTGTACCAAAAGATAAAAACTTAATTCCGCCAGCTACAGTACCAAATTTTACAGCATTCCATATGGCACCACCTATAGTAACAACTCTTCCTTCTGCTCGAAGACCATCTCGTCTTTCTTGCATTTTTTTTCTGTTATCTCTTACCTCATAGAGAAGGTTTTTCGCATCTACATAATTGGCTCTTTGTTCTTCTCTTAACTTTGACCTTCTGCTCAACATTTGATGATGCACTTCGTCTTCACGTTTAACTATATTATCACTGATATTTCCAAGCTTATAGTGTTGAACATAATACGCTTGTGCCATTCCATCAGCATCTTTAGCTTTAGCTAGTAAAGTGTCACTTTTTTTAGCATCACGCAAAGAACTATTTTTGTAATTTTTTAATTTAGATTTTTTAAACCCTTTTTCTTTTGTGTTCAAGACTTTATTATGCATCTTTGAAAGATACGTTCCTTTAGCTTGTTCATAAAGTGCTGTGGTTTCATCTCCAGATTCTACTTCTTCAGCAGCATCACTATAATAAGAATTTACAGCAGCATCTCCTTTTATAAAGGTATCAAACTGATCCATTTGGCCGTGGTGTTTTTGTATATTCATTACCACACCTTTTAGAGACTTTCCAAGACCTTTATCTTTTTTTTCCTCAAGTTTTTCATCTCCTGTTTTTTTCTTCTTTGGAGAAACTTGAGATTTCATGGATGTCTCTATATCTTGCTGATCAAATGAACCGATGCCTTCTTCAATATCGTTAACACCTTCAGGCTTGGAATAGTTGGATATAATACTCGTGGAAGTAGAAATTATATCATTATTTTCTTCACTATCTCGAATTTCAGATTTAACATGATCTTTTTCTGAGGCAATTGTTTCTAAATATGCTTCAAGTTTTTTTACTCTTCCCCCTATTTTATCATTTTTATGCTTTTCATTCCAATTAGTTATCAGTTTTTCGATAGATAATAATGAAGAATACCTTTCTTGGGCTTCAGCCCCCTCTTTTGTAAGCTTTTCATATCTCCAAACTAAAGCATCTATTTTTTTAACCCCAGCACCTCTTTTTTTTATTTGATCTTTTGTTGATTCCTGAAACCCTTCAAGTGTTATTTGTCGTTGAATTGTTGAATTGTTTAAAGTTGAATTATTTTCTTGATGCTCTGAAGACTGGTCTAAGGTGTTAAATTGGTCTGCCATTTCTTGTAATTGGCTAACACCTGAAGTTTGTTGACTCTTGTCTGATAGGGTTTGAAGTTGTTGTATTTCATTTGAGCTAGTACCTTCTGATTGAATACCAGCATCATTGTTTTTTTTTGATGACACCTCCTCAAAAGACTCTTTTTTACTGTTACCTTTTTTGAGTTTTAAAGCGGCATGCATAGACAGAATTAAATTATATGTATTCTATAAATTTATGGTTTTTTTTACTCTTAAAAAAATTATACCGAATTTCTATTATTATCTAATTATTCTTTTTTGAATAATAGTATTAAAATAAATAAACAAAGCTTACTCTTTATCTCTTTCTAAATCTCTTGCTTCTGTAAGTGCAGAAGAAATCATTCCGGAGGGTATAGCTATGATCCCAAGACCAATCATTAAAATAATAAATGTAAATATTCTACCACCAATAGTTATTGGAACCGCATCTCCATAACCAACAGTTGTTAGTGTTACTACAGACCACCATAAACTAGAAAATATAGAGGAAAATGCTTCTGGTTGAACCGCATTTTCAAAATAATAAATTCCTACAGCAGAAATATAAATAAGAATTAAAGAAACAACACTAAACATGGTAAGTTCTTCTTTAATCATTCTGAAGGCAATAGAAAATCGACTAATTGCCTTATTATATCTAACTAATTTAATAATCCTAAAGAGCCTTAGAAATCTTAGTATCCTGGCTGATCTTAAATCAAATCCAAAAGATAAGTAAAAAGGAAGAATGGCTAATAAATCGATAATTCCGTAAAAACTAAAAATAAATTTTAGTTTTTTGTCTGAAGTATAAATACGAATAAGGTATTCTAAACTAAATATTATAACAGAAACCAATTCAAATGTATTTAATAAAACTATTGTTTTTTGATCTAAACCAGGTAAGGTCTCTACTGTAAAAGAAATGATGGATAATAAAATTAGAAACTGTATTAAATAATCGATATATAGGCCAATCTTTGTTTGTTGATTCTTAATTATTTTGTCAACGTTATCTTTCATTTTATTATTTTTTTAGTTTTATTTACGATTAACTAAATAGTATTAAATTTTAGAATTTTGAAAGTGGTAAAAGATTATTACTTATTAAATTTAATGAATTTATATTAAATGATTTTTTTGATGAGTTTTATAAAAGGCTAATGTTAGTCAAAAAAACAATTAAACGCTCTAGACCATTCAACTCTTTCTTTAGGGTTTACTGAAATTTTAAAAAATAATTCCGGGCTAATTACATGACCCCAGCCCCATAAGTTTACTTTGTCTGTTTTAAAACTCCCAATTTCTTTTATGCCAACATTGGCTTTTAGATTTGTTAATATCCATTCAGCCTTTAGCTCTTCTCCTCCAGTAAGATTACCAAAGTAGAATTGTTGTTTTGGAGTTTTATTAAAGGTGATGCTATCAAGACCTATTTCAACTTTATTCTCGCTATTTACAGTTTCGTCAAAAAGTGATGGATTTATTTGGAAAGGAAATTTTAGCGTATAGTCTTCACCTATTAGAGCGTTATTAATCGCCATAAAATTATGAACATATTCATCTGTAATAATTTTTTTTTCGCCTGTGTTATGTAGAGAATAATCAATAGTAAAGCTATTTTCAGAAACCGTAATTTCTTTTTTCAGTATATATGAATAGCCGTTTACAGATTCTGACTTACAAACAATTATTATTTTTTGACCCTCATAAGTAATATCAAAATTAGCTGGTTTTATGAGATGATTTCTATGAAAAAGGTAGTTTTTGTGTTCTTTCTTGAGAAGGCCAACACCTATTTTATGAAACCACCCGCCCATAGGGGTTTCTTCGAAACCTATTGGACTCGTAATTCCAAATTCGTTGTAAAGCCCTTTTCCTAAAAAATTGACATCTTTAGATCCTGTATCTTCAATAGTAGTTAGAGGAAGGCTCTTAAATTTGACAGAAGAAATTTTTCCAGTCCAATCAAATCGTGAACCTTCATAGTTTTCTAATGGTAAATCAATGGCAACCTCTAGCGTATCATTTTTTATAATATGAGTCATAACAAAAGTATGAGATAGAAGTTAAAAAAGTTTTCAACTTTTGAATAAATAGCACAGTTATTATCTGGTTTTTTTAGCTTAATATTAAAAACTTCTAAAAAATTTAATTACTAATAGTAATGGAAAAATACATCCCAAAAGTAAAGAGGGTAACATGGTTAATTCATGATAAACTCCAATTAATGTATATTCAATTTTAAAAAAGTTTAACGCATATAGCATCAAAACATTTATCCAAGGAATAATTGAAAATGTGATTAATTCTTTATAATTCATCATTAAAAAAATTAATTATGTAGAACAGGTATTAGCTTACTGCTTGATTATTTTTTACATCTTCATAAAATTTTGCATAGCTAACTTGTACGTAGGGGCTTAGCCATAAAATACCAATACCTAGTGTTAGAACACAAAGCAGAGCCCAACCGATGAAACGCAATCCTAAACAGAAGTATTTCCATTTATAACCATCCATCATTTCTTTACTTTTTCGTAGCGCGTCCATTGAACCAATGGTGTCATCTTCTGCTAAAATATAAAAGGTTTGTGAGTAAGCAATAGCTGCAATTATTCCAGGAATTATTAACAACAATGCCCAAAGAATAATAAAGACAACCATTAAAAGATAGGCGCCTAAGGTAGTGCCATAATTCCTAAAACCTTCAAAAATTTGTTCTAGTCGTGCGTTTTCTCCTCTAGATAAACTCAAAGAAAATATACTAATACCAACCGATATGGGGCCAGCAATAAAAAGGAATAGAACGTCCCCTATAGTAGGAATAAGTTGAATAGATCCAACTATTATAATATATACCAAAAAAGTACCCACTGCTAGTCCCCAGTTTCCTGAGAGAGATGCTCTAGCCTCGGCCATTAATTCTGTGTTTTCCTTCATTTTTTGTATTTTTTTAGGGTTAATTATTTATAGTGATTATGACTATGTGGTAGCCAAGATAGTAAATAAATTTAAAGCTAATTACATCATAAACGTTTATTGTTTTTCATCTAGAATAAGCGCAGGAATGGCTAATGTTTTGAAAAGACTGTTATAAGTTTGCATTTCAGTATTAATGATAGTATCACGTTCATTTTTGTACACTTGCCAGTCTTTCATTAAATCATTAAATCGTTCTTTAGCACCATTAGTAACCTTTGGGTTTGCTTGATCTATATAACTTTTTAGCTGGATTAATTGAGCATTTAACTTATTGTTAAAATTAATAACATCCTGAAAAGTTTTTTGCTTTGCCTGTATTAGGTTTTCTTCCCAGCTATTAATGCGCTTAGTTAATTCCTTCCCTTTTTCTAACAAAGAATCTGCATTTTTTGAGTCTTTTAAAAGCTTAGCATAGTGGCTAAGCTGTGTTTTTGCAGAACGCATTTGGTTCACAGACTCATGCATTTCTTTGACAGTATTTTCTATAGAAACTAGCATCTTTTGTTGCGCTATAAAATCTTCAGAACTTGAAATAACTTTTGGGTTTGGAAGAATAGTTATCTCAGTTTCAGAGATAATATCTCCTAATGTCATTCTTAAAGTATATTTTCCGGGGGCCACGCTAGAGCCGGCCAAGCCTCCAAAAATGAATACTTTATGTATAGATGGTAATGGGGCTCTTCTAAAATCCCAAGTAAAACGGTTAACTCCTTTTTTTGAAGGTAAGATCTGAGGTTTTGATGGGCCTCCTGGCCATGATTTAAAATTAGAATTTTTCTTATTGGTATAGGTTCTTATCACCTTATCATTTTCCAAAACATCTAAGGTTAGCGTTAAGGAGTCAATATTGTTGTTTAAATAATAATCAAAGGTAACTCCACTTCTAGGGTTTTGCCCTTGCCCAACAGCCTTCGAGTTTCCTCCGAAGATACGATAGGTATCTTTTGGGGTTACCATTTCAATAGCTTTTGAATACCTACTGTTATTTTGAAGCGCCCCTAAATCATCTAAAATCCAAAACCCTCTTCCCGAAGTTGCGGCCACTAAATCATTATCTTGGATAATTAAATCGTTGATAGCTACTACTGGTAAATTTAACTTTAACCGCTGCCAAAATGCACCATCATCATTTGAAACATATAATCCAGTTTCTGTTCCAGCATACAATAATCCTTGTTGCTTTTTATCAGCCCTAACTACTCTTGCAAAACCATTAGGGTCATTTAAACCGTTTATAATTTTAGTCCAAGTTTGCCCATAATCATTGGTTTTAAAGATGTGTGAGTTTAAGTCCATAGATTTGTATCTCATAATTACCACATAGGCAGTTGCAGCGTTGTGTTGAGAAATATCTATACTATTTATAATACCATCTTTAATTCCAGGAGGTGTAATATTCTCCCAGCTTTCTCCACCATTCTTTGTAATGTGTATAAGTCCGTCATCGCTACCAGCATACAGAACACCTTGTTCGTGCTGAGATTCTACTAAAGCTGTAAGCGTATTATAATTTTCTCCACCAGCAGCTTCGTTTGTGTATGGAGCCCCTCCTGGACCATGTTTATCTACCTCATTTTTGGTAAGATCTGGGCTTACTATAGTCCAATTAATTCCTTGGTTGGTGGTTTTAAAAACAACGTTTCCAGCATGATACACTGTAGTTCTGTTGTGAGGGGAGGTAATTATTGGAGCATTCCAATTGTATCGATATTTTGAATCTTTTGGAGCTATACTTAACCCTAACTCTGGATACTCTTTAATTGATTTTTGTTCTCTTGATGTTCTTGACCAAGTACTAATGTTTCCTTGATAAGTGCCTCCATATACCAATTCAGGAGCGTCTGGATCAAAAGCAATAAACGCACTTTCTCCTCCAGCTACAGAATACCAATCTTTCCAGTCGATACCTCCATCATTGGTTCGGCTAGCAATACCAATTGCAGAATTATCTTGCTGTCCGCCATACACATTATAAGGCACAAGATTATCTGTAATTACTCGATAAAATTGAGATGTTGCTTGGTTTTGCTGAGTGCTCCAGCTTTTTCCTCCGTTGAAGGATATGTTAGCTCCACCATCATTAGAATTGATAAGGTTTTTGTTATTGGTTGGGTTTATCCATAAATGATGATTGTCTCCATGTGGAACAGGAATATTTGAAAAACTTTTTCCTCCATCTATAGACTTCATAACTGGCGCATTTAAAACATACACTGTATTTTCATTTTGAGGGTCAGCAAATATTTCCATGTAATACCAAGATCTAGCAATATTAACTCGATTACTATTTACTTGTTTCCATGTTTTCCCTGCATTATCTGAACGGTATACCCCCCCTTTTTTACCAGCGGCTTCAATGACTGCAAAAACTCGATCTGGATTTGCTCTAGACACAGAAATTCCAGATTTTCCAAAATCTTTTGGTAAGCCTAATTTCATCTTTG
Organism: uncultured Flavobacterium sp.; assembly: GCA_913061465.1. Lineage (GTDB taxonomy): Bacteria > Bacteroidota > Bacteroidia > Flavobacteriales > Flavobacteriaceae > Polaribacter. The sequence continues at coordinate 4,159 of CAJXSU010000057.1, read as the reverse complement.
TCCATGTAGTTCCTGCATCTATAGACTTAAATAATCCGGAATTTTCACCCCCAGATTCCATCACCCAAGGATATCTTTGGTGCTGCCACATAGAGGCGTATAAAATACGAGGATTTGTCATGTCCATTGATAAAGAAGAAGCTCCAGTGGTATTATTTACAGAAAGAATATTTTTCCAGGTTTTCCCTCCGTCTGTTGTTTTGTAGATACCTCTCTCCTTTGAGGGAGCGTATTGTGCTCCTTGAGCAGTAACATATATGATATTTGGATTGGTTGGATGAATGACAACGTCTGAGATATGACGCGTTTTATCTAGCCCTAGATGAGACCATGTTTTTCCTGCATCCATAGATTTGTATACGCCATCTCCCATTGAAGTCATAACACCTCTAGCAGCATGTTCTCCCATTCCTACAACTATAATATTAGAATCACTTTCAGAAACAGCTATGGAGCCTACAGAACCTGTCTTAAAAACCCCGTCAGAGATATTTTTCCAAGTAATTCCATCATCAGTAGTTTTAAAAACACCACCTCCTGTTGACCCCATATAATAGGTGTGAGGTTTGCCAATAACTCCAGTTGAAGTAACACTTCTACCGCCCCTAAATGGCCCAATATTTCTCCATTTTAACCCATGATATAAAGAGTCAGTTATAGTAATAACAGGTTTTTTTATTTTCTTTTTTCTTTTTTGTGAGTTTACGGTAATTGGAAAGATAAGAAGACAGATAAAAAGAAGTTTGAGTGTTTTCATGAAATTAATTTTGGATAATTGTTATTGAGAGTAAGAGTTATTTTTTAAATATTAAAGTTACCAAATAATAATACAAATAGAAAATCTAACTTTTTGACGTTATAAATGATAATTATTTCCTTTGATTTTTTCAAGTATTTAGAAATAAAAAACAACATTACAGGAGGTAAAAGCGGATTATTTTATAGCATATATTCTATAACTAACCCCACCTTTAATCATTTTTCCAACTCCAATAGCTATGGTGTGGTTTAACCAACTGTACTTTTTTGAACTTGTTTGGAAAACAGGGTTGGTTCTAAAGTAGTACGTTCCATCAGAATTCATGTGAATAAATCCTTCATAATAGGTGTAAATCAGATCGCCATCTTCAGTTTCTAGAACTACTCTTACATCAAGTTTTGAGGTTGTAGAACTTAACCGCAACACCCAATCTCCTCCATTGGCAAGTATTTTTCCTTTTATTTTTGGCCCTTCAAATGTTCCTCCACTCACAGGATAAATAATTCTTTCGCCAAAAGGAGTTTTGCCAATTTGAATGGGTTTGTCTAGTGTAGATGTTAATTCGCAGAGAAGCTCATAATTAAGACCTAGTTCTTCATTAATTTCTTTTTTCATTTAGTTATTTTTTATCAAATACTTTTATGATTGTTCAATACTATTAATTTTAATTAATTTTTTTTATGAAGTGATATGAGAACTCAATAATTTCTTTATAATTCTCTTTGCTTATTTTTTCATCAATTCCATGAAAACGCGTCCTTGTTTCTGGACTTAGTCTAATAGGATAAAACCGGTATACATCATCTGAAATATCATAAAAATAACGAGCATCAGTTCCACCTCCGACTAATCCTGGAACTACTATACTGTTAGGAAACATACTTCTAATTGTTTTTTCCAATACTTTATAGGCTTTGGAGTCAATTTTCGAAACCGGTGAAGGATTGGTTAAAAAACCAACAGGGGCAACTTTTATTTTATTAGATATGGTGCCTTCAACATGTTTTTGAACAGACTCAATGGTTTCTCCGGGGAGAATTCTAAAATTAATAGTTGCTTTAGCAACAGTAGGAATTACATTATTTTTAACTCCACCATCTATGATAGTTGGTGCTGTTGTAGTATGTGCATTTAAGGCTTCTAAAATGGTATTTTTAAATAACCAAGGATTTGCAAATGCTAGTTTACTAAAAAAAGGCATTTCTGCACCCATATACTCAAATTGGTAATTAACAGGGGCTACCATTTTATAAGGCAATTGATTATTTTCTAAATCTACAATAGCTTGAGCTAACATTCCAATAGTGTTTTCTTTTGGTGGTTGAGAGCTGTGTCCACCTTTGGTTTCTACTGTTAGTTCAAAAGAAGCAAAGCCTTTTTCGGCTAAATTTACCATAGCAACAGTTTTATCAACCCCAGGAACCAATCCTTCTGCTAAAAATCCACCTTCATCTAGCGTCATAGCTGCTTGAACTCCTTTAGATTTTAAATATGCCGCTATTTCAGCAGCTCCGTTTGCTCCACCAACTTCTTCATCATGACCAAAAGCTAGATAAATTGTTCGAGTTGGTACAAAAGATTCTTCTAGAAGTTTTTCAACTGCTTCTAAAAGACCAATTAAGGTACCTTTATCATCAATTGCACCTCTACCAATAACTGATGTCTCAGACACCTTACCTTCAAACGGGCCGGCCTCCCAATCATTTAATGTGGGTTGATCTACTGGAACAACATCTTGGTGAGACAATAGTATAATTGGTTTTTTTGATTGATCTGATCCCTCCCAAGTATATAGAAGACTATAGGTGCTAATTTTTTTAAGCGAAAGTTTAGCATGAGTTAGTGGAAAAGCTACTTTAAGAAAACGATGAAAATCAAAAAAGGCTGTTGAATCAGGGATTGCATTTTCACTATAAGAAATTGTAGGGTATTGTATCCCTTTTGAAAGATTTTGATAGACATCATTTGGAAGTGATATTTTTTCTAGACTTTCTGATGTTACTTGTTTAGAGTTTAACATCAGGGTGTTAAAAAGTAAAACACCAATAATAATTAAAGTAGCAGTGACAATTAAACGAATTATTTTTTTCATAAATAGTAGTTGTTACATTATAAGACTCATTTATTTTGTAAATTCTTTATAATCTTTTGATGGATCATAATCATTGTTTGTTTTTATCGAATACAATTCACTTCTTGGGTCCTTAGACGAGATTATTGGAAAAAAAAGCTGAACATACCAAGGTTCTTTTAATTGATTCCAAGCCCCAAATTTAGAGGGATATTTTCTAGTAATTTTAGCCGTTCCAAAAATAATATCCCAGAAAAAAAGCAAATTCCCGTAATTTCCGTTTGGGTGAGATACCCCGTCTTCAGCTGTTAAACCATGATGAGCAAAATGTGTACTAGGTGTAGAAATCGTTCTTTCAATAATCCATGCTAAAGGACTCAATATCTTATTTCGATAAAGAAATTTATCCCATTTTGTTTCACTGTGAGCTAATAAAATAACAATTAATTTTATAGGTAAATAAAAAAGGTAAACATACCCCATTCCTAAATAAATTAATAGACCTGAAAACCAAATTCCTGGCATTAATGCGTAATATAATATAGCATTTCTGTAAGTTACAAGCACCCCCATTTCCTCAACTACGTGATGAGGTCTGTGAAGTTTCCACATTTTTTTATTTACATGCGAAAACCTGTGCCACCAATACTGGGTCATATCGTCTAGAATAAGGAATGCTATAATATGCCACCATAATGATGAGGTAAGATAGAAATCTTCTAGTTCAGGGAAACTTGCTCCCATAAACCATAGAACAAATAGAAATATTCCCGGTTGAATGAATGTAGGTAAAATAATGAGACTGAGTAGTTCTATGGAAAAGTCATTTTTTGTTCTTCTGTCATCAAAATATAATCCACCTAAAGATTCAAAAACCCCCAATAAAAACAATACTGTTACAGGGATAAGTTTGCTTAAAACCTCATTTTCCATAATTATTAGTTGCCTTTACTTTATTGAGTTAAAAAACAGTGTTTTTAGATCGTTTTCAATGTAAGGATCTTTCCTTTGCTTTACAAATAAATAGGAGGTCCTTAATTTTTTTAAGAACCCTTATGGCTATATTTTAAATCTTTTTCTAAGCCTTCTATCATCTTACCGGCAATATCTTTATTAGAGATTCCTTCAATACCTTCAAGTCCAGGGGATGAGTTAACTTCAAGAAGTAGAGGCCCTTTTAACCCTCTAATGATATCGACTCCCGCTACCTTCAGCCCCAATGTTTTAGTTGCTAGTAAGGCAACCTTTTTTTCTTCTGATGTTATTTTTACGATTGAACCTGTGCCTCCCAAATGGATGTTTGCCCTAAATTCTCCTGGAGCAGCAGT
>CAJXSU010000056.1 GCA_913061465.1 uncultured Flavobacterium sp. | reverse complement strand
TCTGTGAACTTCGCTTGTTTTTCTAAGCGGTTGCAAATGTAAAAACTATTTTCTAATCAACAAGAAAAAAATAACCTTTTTTTTAATCTTTTTGCAATCCAAATCCTCAAACAACTTCTTTAATATAAATTTCTAAAAACTTATACCCCAAAACGGGTCGCAAAGATACTATTTATTTAAAAACCTAAACAAGAAAATTAATGATTATTTATAGAGAAATGATGACATTAACTGTAATAAACTAAAAACCTTCATGTTAGCGTTTATTATTTTTTTTAGAAGTCTTCTTTTTATTCTTAGCAAACATCAATTTATACTCTTCTACATCAATTCTTCCTTTATTGGCAGCAGCTATCTTTGGAAAATCAATAGAGAGTTTTGACTTTTGATCTACTAGTCTTTCGTCGATAAAAGCCCTTTGAAGAACATCTTCAATCAAATAATCTTCATTTATTAATTCAGGATGATATTCACTTTTAAGAGAAAGTTTAAATAAATTTGCAGTGGTGTTGTACCAAAAGGCTTTCCATCCACTTCTTAATGTTTTAATGTTGCTGAAGGCAGTTTTTCCAGTTTGTCTATATATTAGTTTTATTAAAATTCTCCCTTCAGTACGAGTCATTTTTTTTAATTGATCTGTAAATTCTCCTTCAAGATATTTTTGTGCTCTTTTAGTATACTTAATTTTCCCTCTTTTAGTTTTAATTCTTTTTAATCTAGAATTTAACGAATCCAATCTTTGTGATGCTGTTTTAGCATAAGGATAGGCCTTAAATACTTTTCTTTTAAACCAATAATAATAACGGGTATCTGTAGGTGAATTAAAATCATGTTTTGGTAAAATTGTTAATTCATCTAAATTGATTGTTAAAGTATCTCCTCTTTTCACCAAAATATAATCTTCTAGATCAAGTGGTGCTGAATCTTTTTTTTGAGCTATTAAAGTCAAAGGAATGAAAAGTAAAAGAAAAAATATTTTTCTCAAAAGTTCTATTTTTACTACAAAGATATTATAATTAACAAAACTTAATACATTATAAATGATAGATTCAACGGTAAATTATTCATAAAATTTACAATAAGTTTTACTATTTGTTTTTAGGGTGTAAGAAATGGTTTATTTTTACAGAAACAGAAAACATATAATATGAGTAATAAATCTATATTAAATAAAAAATCAATTTCCTTTTTAGAAAAATATTTAAATAATGCTTCACCAACTGGTTATGAATGGGAAGGGCAAAAAATATGGATGGATTACTTAAAACCATATGTAGATGAATTTATTACAGATACTTATGGTTCAGCCGTTGCTGTAATTAATCCTGAAGCTAAATACAAAGTAGTTATAGAGGGGCATGCAGATGAAATATCTTGGTATGTAAATTATATTTCTGATAATGGTTTAATTTATGTGATAAGAAATGGTGGTAGTGACCATCAAATTGCTCCAAGTAAAATTGTAAATATTCATACTAAGAAGGGGGTAGTGAAGGGACTATTTGGCTGGCCTGCAATACACACTAGAAATAGAGCAAAAGAAGAAGCTCCCAAACCTGACAATATATTTATTGACTGTGGTTGTAAAACAAAAGAAGACGTTGAAAAACTTGGTGTTCATGTAGGGTGTGTAATTACCTACCCAGATGAATTTCATATTCTAAATGAGTCAAATTTTGTTTGCAGAGCTTTAGACAATAGAATGGGTGGTTTTATGATCGCTGAAGTTGCAAGACTCATTCATGAAAATAAAAAACAGCTCCCATTTGGGCTTTACATCACCAATTCTGTTCAAGAAGAAATTGGATTGCGTGGTGCTGAGATGATATCTCATACCATTAAACCAAATTTAGCAATAGTTACTGATGTCACTCATGACACCACTACTCCAATGATAGAAGAAAAGAAAGAAGGTCATATTGAAAACGGAAAAGGCCCTGTTATTGCCTATGCTCCAGCTGTTCAGCAAAAACTTAGAGATTTAATTACTGAAACTGCTGAAGAAAAAAATATTCCTTTTCAAAGATCTGCACTATCTAGAGCAACAGGAACTGATACTGATGCTTTTGCTTACAGTAACGGTGGTGTTGCATCTGCTTTAATTTCTTTACCTCTTAGGTACATGCATACAACAGTTGAAATGGTTCATAGAGATGATGTTGAAAATGTTATCAAGCTGATATATGAATCTCTATTAAAAATTAAGGGAAATGAAACTTTTTCCTATTTTGATTAAATTACAAACAAAAAAATACAAATAATTTTTTATTTAATATCTATTTTTAGAAGTCAGAATAGTTTTTATGGATGAACTTATTGATGTTTTAGATATAGAAGGCTATAAGACAGGTGAAACTTGTTTAAAATCTATTGTTCACAAAACAGGATTATATCATGCCACTGTACATATTTGGTTTTATACCAACAAAGGAAAAGTTATACTACAACAACGGGCAGCTTCAAAAATAATTTACCCCTTACTTTGGGATGTCAGTGTTGCTGGACATATTAATGCTGCTGAAAGTTTTAAATCTGGTGCTGTAAGAGAAATTAAAGAAGAAATTGGATTGATAATTAATGAAAATGAATTGGTTAAGATTGGTGTTTTTAACTCCTTTCAAAAATATGATACTGGCATTATAGATAATGAGTTTCATCATGTCTTTATTGCAGAACTGAAGGTAGGCATAGATCAGCTCATTTGTCAAGAAGAAGAAGTTGAAGCTCTAAAGCTAGTGAGTATTGAAAGATGTTATGATCTTTTGAATGATGCTAAAATAAGTAATCATTTTATAGCTTCTAACAAGAAATATTACGAATTTGTTTTAAAAAATATCCAAAATAGGATAAATAACAAAAAATAAAAAAAACTTTTTCTAATTAAATCTTTGCTTGGTAGGTGTATAAATCATAATACCTCCCCTTGGCTTCTATTAACTCGTTATGAGTTCCTCTTTCTGCAATATTTCCAGATTCAATTACTAATATTTGATCTGCTTTCTTAATGGTACTCAATCTATGTGCAATAACAATAGTGGTTCTGTTTTTTACCAGTTCAGACAAACTTTTCTGAATTAAGGATTCACTTTCTGTATCTAGACTAGAAGTAGCTTCATCCAAAATAATAATTTTTGGATCTGCTAAAATAGCTCTAGCAATGGCTAAACGTTGTCTTTGTCCACCAGACAACTTTACTCCTCTTTCACCAATCAAGGTTTCTAAACCATTTTCAAAACGATCTGTAAACTCATTTACATAGGCAGCGTTTACAGCGCTTTGCAATTCACTCTCTAGAGCATTTGGTCTAGGAAAAAGAATATTTTCTCTGATAGATCCCTCAAACAAAAATTCGTCTTGTAAAACAACCCCAAGATATTTTCTATAACTAGACAATTTGATTTTAGACATGTCTTGATGGTCTATGGTTATAGTACCTGAGGTAGGGTTTAAAAAAGTAGCAGACAATCCTGCTATAGTAGACTTTCCAGAACCAGAGCTTCCCACCAAAGCTGTAACTGAACCAGGAGGTACATGAAAGTTTATATTATGTAGTACCTCTTTTCCTTCTTCATAGGAAAAAGAAACATTATTGAATACGATATCTCCATCTACTTTTTTTAATGCAAGAGTTCTCTCTTTGTCATCTTCCTCGGCCTCCATATTCATAAGTTCTTCTGTTCTATCTAACCCAGCTAAAGCCTCTGTTAATTGACTTCCAATATTACTCATCTGAACTATTGGTGCTATCATAAAACCTAGAAGTAATGTAAACTTCAAAAAATCTCCAGTTGTTAACTGGCCTTCAATCATAAAATAACCTCCGATTCCCATAATTCCAACTGAAGCTAATCCTAATAAAAAAGTTGATGAACTTGTCATAACAGCAGTAGCAGTTAAACTTTTTTTCACATTTTGGAATAAAGAATCTACACCTCTTTCAAAAGTTTCATTTTCCTGATTTTCTGCATTAAACGCTTTTATAACTCTAACTCCAGATAAAGTTTCTGTTAATCTTCCTTTTACCTCAGCATTAATCTTTCCACGATTTCTAAAAATTGGACGAATGTATTTAAATGCTTTTAAAGCTATAAAGCCAAAAACACTCACTGGTAAAAAAACAAATAATGTCATCCAAGGATTAATTTGAATTAATAAAACCAGAGATATAATAGCAGTAATTACTCCTCCAACTAATTGAACAAGACCTGTACCAATTAAATTTCTAACACCTTCTACATCACTCATAATTCTTGAGACTAAAGCTCCTGATTTTGTATTATCAAAAAAACTAATTGGTAGTGATAAAACTTTCTTTTGAACTTGAGCTCTTAATTCTGAGATGAGATATTGAGCTTGAACACTTAGTATTCTTGTCAATAAAAAAGAGGTAATTGCTTGAATTAGTAGGGCAAATCCAACAATCCACAGTAAATCATATAAAGAATTCATATCCTTATTTGGGTAAATATCATCTAATAAATCTTTTGACTTTAGTGGGAGAACAAACCCAGATAATCTATTTATTAAAATTAAAAACAATCCTATAAAAACCAAATTACGCCTTGGCCAAATAATGGTTTTAAAAGCTTTAGTCATTGTGACTTTTTGCTTTTTTTTATTTTTTTTCATTTAATTTATTTATGATATAAAAGTAAATGACAAATGGTATGCAAAACAAATATTAAGTGTCATATTAACAAAAATATAGCAACCTATTTTTATTTGCCATTATTACGAATTCTATTTCTGAAAAATCAAATAATTATGAATTTTAATACTTTATAAAACTATATTAGCTTTATGAACATAGAAATAATCACCAATCTTCTAGCAATTTATTGGCACATTTTTTTATTATTTTTTGTTATTGCTATTCTTTATTCTTCTGTTGGATTTGGTGGCGGATCAAGTTATTTAGCAATTTTAGCAGTCACAGGGATCGTTTTTACACAAATTAGATCCATTTCATTGTTATGTAATATCGCAGTGGTAAGTTTAAATGTTATTCATTTTCAAAAACAACGACTCTATGATTGGAAAAAAGTTATTCCTATAATATCTTTTAGTATTCCTCTGGCTTTTATTGGTGGATTTATTGAAGTGAACAAGAATATATTTTTCACCTCATTAGGCTTCACGCTATTATTAGCATCTCTTGTCATGTGGTTTAACAATAAGATTGTCTCAAAACGCGTAAATACAAGCCACATTAATCTGTCAAAAAATAGTAGTTATGCTGGTATAATTGGCTTTATCTCTGGTATGGTAGGAATAGGTGGAGGAATCTTTTTAGCTCCATTGTTACACCTAAGACAATGGGATACCCCAAAAAGAATAGCAGCAACTGCCAGTCTATTTATTTTATTAAACTCTATCAGTGGAATTTTAGGCTATTCTTTCAACACTGATATATCTATAGATTGGGATCTTACCATAATGTTAGTCATAGTGGTTTTAATAGGTAGTTTTGTAGGAAATAGGATTAGCCAACAATTTCTATCACCAATTCAAATAAAAAAGGGTACAGCAATTTTAATTGCCTTTGTGGGTTTTCGTATTCTTCTGAAAATGTTTTAAATTAAAATCTCATTCAAACTGTCCTCAAACCTTTTGTGAATGATTTTTATAATCCTTTTGTGAATTTCTGAAGAGTGATTCATGTAATACATGTATTCCTTAGAAGAAAAATGACCGATAACAAAACCTAAACATATATTTCTGTAGGATATATCTTTATTAAAAATGGAATTTATTTTATTTATTATTTGGATATCTGATAAGTTTTCTAAACTAATTTTTCTTTTTTTCAAGTAGTTATTTAAGGAAAGTATTAATAAATGATGTTGCATTTTTATAATTGGACGGATTGTGATATTTTGAAAATATTCAAAATCACTAGTACCCTCTTTTATTAAGTTTTTAAGTATTGGACGCTCTTTTTTATTCATCTAGTAAATGATCAAATTCTAATTGATAATCATATTGTAAGTCTTCATGTAAAGTGGCTATAGCTTTCTTTATTAAAATAATTTGCCTGTTGTAAACATTTAATAAACGAGGACTTTTAGATATTGAGGGTGATAACTTTTTGAGTTTTTTACAAAAGTGTAATAATAACTCTACTTCTGTCTCCTTTTTTTTGGAATAGCGAATGTACTTTTTAGTGAGCTTTAATATTTTACGCACACTTTTTCTTATGTAAAAAAAACTTTTTGTGTTTATATCATCAAAAAGAAGTGTAATATACTCGTTTACATTATTGATATACATTTCCTCATCTTCTGCATCAAATAACAAATAGGTAAGCAATTCTTTGTTCTCTTTTTTAAACTTAGACAATTTTAAACATAATTCAACCAATTCATGAGGAGATTTATAATGTAATTCGTCTTTAATTTTTTTAATTGTTACTGGTTTCATTGAGCAACTATTTTAAAAAACTGTTTAAAAAGGAAGTCGTATTTTTTTCTATTCTTTCTAGAACCTTTGAGGTATTTGCTTTTATAAAAACATCTCCTGTAATTTGTTCATATAGCTCAATATAACGCTCAGAAATTTCCATGATTTTCTTATCTGACATTGAAGGAATAAGGTCACCTTCTTTACCTTGAAAACCATTTTCAATTAACCACTGACGAACAAACTCCTTTGACAACTGTTTTTGACTTTCGCCTTTAGCTTGCCTTTCATCATAACCATCTTGATAAAAATACCGTGAAGAATCTGGTGTATGAATTTCGTCAATAAGTACTATTTCACCTTTTTCTGTTTTTCCAAATTCATATTTTGTATCCACTAGAATCAAACCACGCTTTGCAGCAATTTCAGTTCCTCTTTGAAATAATTTTCTTGTATAATCTTCCAAGACCAAATAATCTTTTTCAGATACTATACTCTTTGATAGAATATCTTCTCTAGAAATATCTTCGTCATGATCACCATTTTCAGCTTTTGTAGATGGAGTAATAATTGGTTCTGGAAATTTACCATTTTCTTTGATTCCCTCTTTCATAGGAACACCGCATAAAATTCTTTTTCCAAGTTTATATTCTCTGGCTGCATGTCCTGATAGGTAACCTCTTATCACCATTTCTACTTTAAAAGGTGAGCATAAATGACCAATAGCTACATTTTCATCTGGATTAGCAATTAACCAATTGGGAACTAAATCTTCTGTCTCCTTCATCATTTTAGTGGCAATCTGATTAAGTATTTGCCCCTTAAAAGGAATTTGTCTGGGCATGATTACATCAAAAGCTGATAATCTGTCTGATGCTATCATAACAAGTAATTTATCATCAATACTGTAAACCTCTCTGACTTTGCCTTTATAGACATCTTTTTGTTTTGGGAATTGAAAATTAGTTTCGTTTATGGTATTCATAAAATTTTTAAATAATTTGGAGTGCAAACATAGTCAAAGAGTATTAAAATTAAACAGTTTCAATACCTTTATAAGCACTAATAATACTTTTTACTAATCGGTGACGTATCACATCTTTGTCATCTAAATATATTTGAGCTATCCCATCTATATCTTTTAGTGCTAATAATGATTCTTTTAATCCAGAAATTTGTTTTCTGGGGAGATCTATCTGTCCTGGATCTCCATTTATCACAAACTTAGCATTTTTACCCATTCTGGTTAAAAACATTTTCATTTGATTATGAGTAGTGTTCTGAGCCTCGTCTAAAATTACAAAAGCGTTGTCTAATGTCCTTCCTCGCATAAAAGCAAGTGGGGCAATTTGAATTACACCTTTTTCTAAATATGATTCTAATTTTTCGTGAGGTATCATATCTCTTAGTGCATCATAAAGCGGTTGCATATAAGGATCTAATTTTTCTTTTAAATCTCCCGGTAGAAATCCTAAATTTTCGCCTGACTCAACCGCTGGTCTTGTTAAAATAATTCTTCTAACTTCTTTTTCCTTCAAAGCCTTTACTGCTAGAGCTACAGCAGTATATGTTTTTCCAGTTCCTGCTGGTCCTACAGCAAACAACATGTCATTTTTCTGCATCATGGAAACCATTTTTCTTTGATTTTCTGTCTGAGCTTTTATATGCTTACCATTAACACCATGAACTAAAATATCTTTTGCTTTTACTCCGCTTGACTTTTCTTCTTTACCTGTAGAAGTTAAAATTCTTTCAATACTGTTCTCGTCTAATTTATTATATCGATTAAAATATTTAATAAGCATACCTAAGCGCTTTTCAAACTCTTTAAGAAGATCAGACTCTCCATAAATTCTAAGTTTTGATCCCCGAGCAACTATTTTAATTTTTGGAAAATATCTTTTTAATTGTTCTATAGTGCTATTGTGCGCTCCAAAGAAATCTTTTGGATTAATTTCAGTAAGCTCAATGATGCGTTCGTTCAAATGTTTTTAGTTTATTGGTTATTATTAATAATACAACTTAAAAATAGTGAATAAATTTTCAGAAATGTTTAGCTTTGTGTGAAATTTTTAAGCAACTTTTACACATTTAATTAACAGCTAATTTTAATGTCTATAATTACATTAACTACTGATTTTGGAACAAAAGACCACTTTGTAGGTGCCGTTAAAGGGGCCATATACTCAGAGTTACCTGATGCAAAAATTGTTGATATTACTCATCATATTTCTCCATTTAACATTACTGAAACTGCTTATATATTAAAAAACTCATATAAGAGCTTTCCTGAAGGAACGATTCATATTATTGGAGTTGACTCTGAATTAAGTGACACTAACAAACACATTGCTTTGGCTATAGATAATCACTATTTTATTTGCCCAGATAATGGATTAATTTGTATGATTACTAAGGACATCAAACCAACAAAAGTTGTAGAAATTAATATCCATGATAGAATAGAGAGCAGCTTCCCTGTGTTGGATGTTTTTGTTCAAGTGGCTTGTTTTATATCTAGAGGTGGAAACTTAACTGTAATTGGAAAAGAAACGGCCTCTTTCAAAGAAATGACAGAAATTCAGCCAAAGGTTAGCCAAGATCAAAAAACAATTACGGGAGGTGTCATCTACATTGATAATTATGGAAATATCATAAGTAATATTAATAAAAAGCTTTTTGTAGATATAGGAAAAGGAAGAAATTTTAAAATTTCTGCAGCTAGGTATACTTTTACAAAAATAGTACATAAATACAATGAAATATTAGGAGAAAATCCTTCAGACTCTCGTCAATTTGATGGAAATAAATTGGCTTTATTTAATTCAGCTGGGTATTTAGAAATTGCCATTTATAGGAGTAATTTAAAAACTGTTGGAGGAGCCACTTCATTACTTGGATTAGATTATAGAGATACAATAACTGTAGAGTTTACTTAAACATGTCTTAGGAAGAGTTGTTACAATGAGTTTTAATGAAAAGCACACAAAAACTTTCCTTTCTAATTTTAATAAAATAAATTTATATCAATGTTAGCGATATTAAAAAAAGAAATCAATTCATTTTTCACCTCTTCAATTGCCTATTTGGTTATTGGAATTTTCTTATTGGTTAACGGGTTGTTTTTGTGGGTTTTTAATAATGAGTTAAATATTTTAAACGCTGGCTTTGCAGACCTTACTAGTTTTTTCTATTTCACTCCGTGGTTATTATTATTTTTAGTCCCTGCGATTACTATGAAAACATTTTCATATGAATTCCAAACAGGTACTATCGAAATTTTAAAGACAAAGCCCATCACAAATTCTCAGATTATCTTGGGCAAGTTTTTTGCAGTTGTATTATTAATTATGATTGCTATTATTCCTACCTTTACTTATGTATATTCTATCAATCAATTAGGAAATCCAATTGGAAATATTGATTATGGAAGTACTATTGGATCATATATTGGATTGTTTTTATTGTCCAGTTCATTTGCTTCAATAGGAATTTTCACCTCCTCTATTTCAAAAAATCAAATTGCTGCTTTCTTAACTGGAGCTTTAATAACCTTCTTTTTCTTCTTTGGGTTTGATGCCCTTGCAGATTCATTTGGAAACTCATCTTACATCATAAAATTATTTGGAATGAATGCACATTTTAAAAGTATTAGTAGAGGGGTTTTAGATAGTAGAGATGTATTTTATTTTATAAGCATAATTGTCTTCTTTTTATTTTTGACCAAACAAAAGTTAATGAATGAATAAAAGATTAAAACATATTTTAAAATTAGCCTTAGTATTAATTCTAATTAATATTATAAATCAAAGGTTTTATACCAGAATTGATTTAACTAAAGACAACAGGTATACTATTGCTAAGGTCACAGAAGACCTTATTAATAAGATTGACAAACAACTACTTATCAAAGTATATTTAGAGGGTGATTTTCCCTCAGAATTTAAACGCTTACAAATCGAAACTAGACAGTTTTTGGAGGAATTAAGCGCTAAAAACTCACGAATTAAAATTCAATTTATACGTCCAGACAATCAAAGGGAAAAATTAATAAAAGCAGGCATGATACCCAGTCAATTATCCGTAAAAGAAGATGGGATATTATCTAATGCTATAATTTTTCCTTGGGCAGAAATCTTATATAAAAATAAAAAAAATAAGGTTTCCTTATTAACAAATGGAACTGCACAATCTCAAGAAGATCAGTTAGAAAAAGCTATAGAAAACTTAGAGTTTTCTTTTAGTAATGCGATCTATGAACTTCAAGAAGAAAAAGAAAAAAAAATAGCTATTCTCACTGGAAATGGTGAATTATCTGATGTACAATTATATTCCTTTTTAAGTGAGGTGACAAAAAAACATCGATTGGCAAAGTTTACCTTAGATTCTGTAACAACTAACCCTTTAAAAACTTTACTTGATCTTCAACAATTTGACCTTACCATCATAGCAAAACCAACACAACCATTTACAGAAAACGAAAAGTTAGTCTTAGATCAATACATTATAAATGGAGGAAAAACATTGTGGATGCTAGAAAACGTTCAAGCAGACACAGATAGCTTGTATAATAATGGTAGCATGTTGGCTTACCCCAGAGATCTAAATTTAACTGATTTTTTCTTCTCGTATGGCCTAAGAGTAAATGCAACCTTACTCCAAGATTTATATGCTGCAAAAATTCCTTTAGCCACTGGAAACATAGGAAACAAACCACAATTTCAAAATTTAAATTGGTTTTACCATCCTTTGGTATCAGGAAATCCAAATCATGCTATATCAAAGAATATCACACCTGTAAGGTTACGATTTGCAAATCAAATAGATACGCTTCAGAATAATTTAAAAAAAACACCTTTACTAATGAGCTCTATATTAACAAAAAAAGTAGGAACTCCTGCTATTATAGAGCTTAATAGTATAGCTAAAGAACCTAAAGAGGAAGAATTCTCATCTGGTTTTCAAATTACTGGTCTTTTAACAGAAGGTCTTTTTAACTCAATGTATACAGACAGGGTTAAACCTTTTAGTATTCATAATTTTAGAAAAAAGAGTCTTTATAATAAAATGGTGGTTATTTCTGATGGAGATATTGGAAGAAATCAACTACAAAAAGGAAAACCTTTTGACTTAGCTAGAGATAAATGGACAGATGAACAATTTGGAAACAAAGAATTTTTATTGAATGTAGTAGATTACTTGTTAGATGATAATGGCTTAATTGAATTGAGAAATAAAAATATTCAAATTAATTTGTTGGATAAAAAAAGAGCTTACCAAGAAAAAACCTATTGGCAGTTTGTAAACATTATTTTTCCCCTAACGGCTTTATTGACTTTTGGTCTTTTATTTCAATATTTGAGAAAAAAGAAATATTCTTAAATTGACAACATATTATCATGAATAAATTCGTAACTCAAAACTTCTTGTAACTTTTTTGAACTTATTATTTTATATTTCAATTGTGAATTTTCTTCAAATATTGGCATCTCAAAATTCAAACTATTTCTCGCATTTATATAAAAATCTCTTCTAGTTGGATGATCATTACTAGAGGCATTAAAAGTTATATTCCAACAGTTTTGATCAATAATTTCATGAATAATATTAATACAATCCTCTTGGTGTATCATATTCACAAAACCGTTAGGCTGTGGTATTATTTTGCCATTTTTAAACCAACTTCCTGGATGTCTACCTGGTCCAAATAAGCCAGCAAAACGAATAATGGTAGTTTCAAAAAAGGTATTATCTCTGAAAAGGTTTTCAATGGCTAAAAGAGAGGACTTCAAAGTTGTAGATTCTTCAGTAACTATAGAATTTGAAGCTGGATATACTGAAGTGGAGCTAATAAAAATAACTTTTTGAATCGGTGAGATTTCAATTTGTTCAATTAATCTTTCATACGCATCAATGTCTTTTGAGGTAATGGCTATTAAAAGAATATCTGATGTTAAAAATAAATCAAACTCTTCAAATTCTGTAATATCTATTGTGTAAGCTTCTATATTCAAAGCCTCTAATTCATGAATTTTTATTTCTGATGTTGTGGAGCCTTTAACTGAAAAACCATCATTTATTAAAGAAACTGCCATAGGTTTTCCCAACCAACCACATCCAAGTATGCTAACATTCTTCATCACAACAATTTTCGTACTTCACAAATTTACAACTTACCACCGCTAATAAAGCTCCTATGATTGGGGCTAATATATACAACCAAAGTCCTTTAATATTTCCAGAAACAATATTTGGAGCTAGCGATCGTGCAGGATTCATTGATGCATTAGTAATGGGGCCAGCAAAAAGTGCTTCCAATAGTACTACAGACCCAATAGCTATACCAGCCATCATTCCTACCTCTTTACTTCCTGTTGAAACGTTAATAATAACAACCATTAGAAAAAATGTGAGAATTAGTTCTAATACAAAAGCTCGCCATACATCAACAGAAGGAATTGTTGCTCCCAATAGTTCACTTTTAGGAAATAACCACATCAATAATAAACTCGCAGCAAAAGCACCCGCTACCTGGAAAAATATATACTTGGGAACTTCTTTCCAAGAAAACTTTTTTGCATAAGCAAATGCAATAGATACCGCCGGATTAAAATGAGCTCCTGATATTTCTCCAAAAGCATAAATCATTGCCATAACAATTAATCCCCAAGTAATTCCTATACCAACATGGGTAACATCTCCACCTGTAACTTCGTTAATAGTCATGGCACCAGTTCCACAAAAAACCATGGCAAAAGTGCCTATAAATTCAGATATATAATTTTTCATTTACACTCTTTTTTTCTAATATTAAAAGCTATAGTGCAAAGATACATTTGTTTAGGTTACCTTTCTATTAAGTTTTATCTTGCTGATTCATTTTTTTAATTCTCATCTCATGAAAAAATTTATTTTAATCGTCACTAGCTTTTTAATTATTAGTTGTTCAACATCAGAAACAAACATAAGTTCTCTTAATGAGGAAGAAAGATGGAATCACAGAGCTGAAAATACAGAAATTATAAGAGATGACTTTGGTATTCCTCATATTTATGGAAAAACAGATGCCGATGCTGTATT
>CAJXSU010000055.1 GCA_913061465.1 uncultured Flavobacterium sp. | reverse complement strand
CTATTAAAATTCAAATAGAAGCTCAGGTTCGTTTAGCAGAAGCTTTCGGTAAGAAAGAAGTTCGTGAATACGAAACAGCAGAGCAAAATGAAGAATTAGAAAAAAGAATTCACGATTTAGCTTATGACAAATGTTATGCAATCGCTAAAAAAGGAACTTCTAAAGCTGAGCGATCGGCTGCGTTTTCTGAGGTAAAAGAAGAGGTAAAAGCTTCTTTTACAGATGAAGAAATGGAAGAATTTGGTCATTTAGTAGGCGGTTATTACAGAAAAGCTGAAAAAGAAGCCGTTAGAGAATTAACACTCGCTGAAGGAATTCGTTTAGATGGTCGTAAAACTGATGAGATTAGACCAATTTGGTCAGAAATAGATTACTTACCTTCTGTTCATGGTTCTTCTATATTTACTCGAGGAGAAACTCAAGCACTTGCAACCGTTACATTAGGAACTTCAAGAGATGCTAATAAAATAGATATGCCATCCTACGAAGGTGAAGAAAAATTCTATTTACATTATAACTTTCCTCCTTTTTGTACAGGTGAGGCAAGACCTTTAAGAGGTACTTCAAGAAGAGAAGTTGGTCATGGTAATTTAGCACAACGTGGTTTAAAAGGAATGATTCCTGAGGATTGCCCTTATACCGTTAGAGTTGTGTCCGAAGTTTTAGAATCCAACGGTTCTTCTTCTATGGCTACAGTTTGTGCAGGAACAATGGCATTAATGGATGCAGGAGTTCAAATGACTAGACCTGTATCAGGTATTGCTATGGGGTTAATTTCTGATGGTGATCGTTATGCAGTATTATCTGATATTCTAGGAGATGAAGATCACTTAGGTGATATGGATTTTAAAGTTACTGGAACTTCTGAGGGGATTACTGCATGCCAAATGGATATAAAAATTAAAGGATTACCATATGAAATTTTAGTGAACGCACTAAAACAAGCACGTGATGGCCGATTACACATTTTAGAAAAAATTACTGACACCATTGCTTCAGCAAATGAAGAAGTAAAAGCACATGCTCCTAAAATGATTAACAGAAGGATCCCTAATGAATTAATTGGTGCATTTATTGGACCTGGTGGGAAACACATTCAAGAATTACAGAAGGAAACTGAAACCACTATTGTAATTACAGAAGATCCTGTTACCGAAGAGGGTATCATAGAAATTTTAGGAACAAAGCCTGAGGGTATTGAAACTGTTATCGCTAGAATAGAATCTATGATGTTTAAACCTGAAAAAGGTTCTGTATATGAAGTAAAAGTTATTAAAATTTTAGATTTTGGTGCTGTTGTTGAATATACTGAAGCTCCTGGTAATGAAGTTTTACTTCACGTAAGTGAGCTAGCTTGGGAGCGCACAAATAATGTCACTGATGTTGTTAACATGGGTGATATATTAGATGTTAAATACTTTGGCTTAGATCCTAGAACAAGAAAAGAAAAAGTTTCTAGAAAAGCAATTTTACCAAAACCCGAAGGTTTTGTAGAAAGACCACCTAGAGAAAACTCTCGTGGGCGAGATCAGAGAGGAAGTAGAGACAATCGCGGACGTGATAATCGTAGAGATGATAGAAGACCTCGAGACGATAGAAAACCTAAAGAAGAAAACGAAAAAGAAGACTAGAATCTTTCTTTTTGATAAATTTAGAATCGCCAAAATTTTTTTGGCGATTTTTTTGTTTACATACAACCGATATACTTTAATTTAGTTTCTTTGTAATATTAAAATGAAAATACAACGTCTAACATATCTATCTCTAGGCTCTAACCAAGGAGATAAACTAAAAACTCTACAGAAAGCGATAAATGACATTGCTGAAAACATTGGTTCTATTCAAAAAATATCATCTGTATATAAAACTAGTTCTTGGGGATATGAAGGAGAGGATTTTTATAATATATGTATCGGCGTATCAACGTACCTTCAACCAGAGAATTTACTTAGGAAGCTCCTTGAAATAGAAAAAAAACACGGTAGGGAGAGAAAAAAAACAAATGAATATTCTGACAGAAAGATCGATATTGATATTTTATTATTTGATAGCGAGATCATATTTTCAAAAGAAGTAACCATCCCTCACCCTAGAATGCTAGAGAGAAAATTCGTACTGGTACCTTTAGTTGAAATTGCAAAAAACACGCTTCACCCCATAGAAAAAAAACAACTTTATAGTTGTTTAAATAGCAGCACAGACTCTTCATTAATTGAAAAGATTTCAGCTAAATTAATTAGACCTATTCCTTTGACCGAAAAATATAACTACATCGCTATTGAAGGTAATATAGGGGCTGGAAAAACCTCATTAGCAAAATTAATGAGTGACGAATTTAATGCTAAAGTTGTCCTAGAGCGATTTGCAGACAACGCATTTCTTCCAAAATTCTATAACGACAAAGAACGATTTGCCTTTCCTTTAGAAATGAGTTTTTTAGCAGACAGATATCAACAGCTAATAGATGATTTAGCTCAATTTGATTTATTTAAAAACCTTATTGTATCTGATTACTATATTTTCAAATCACTAATTTTTGCACAAGTAACATTACAGAAAGAGGAATATACTTTGTACCGAAAGATTTTTGATATCATGTATAGAGAAATTTCAAAACCAGATTTATACATTTACTTATATCAAAACACAAATCGACTTTTAGATAATATTAAAAAAAGGGGGCGAGACTACGAACAGAATATTGAAGCCAGTTACTTGCAAAAAATCCATGACGGTTATAGTGGCTTTATTAAAACAGAGCAACATCTTAATACATTAATTATTGATGTATCTGAATTAGACTTTGTAAATAATTATAAAGATTATAAACAAATTTTAAGAAAAATAAACCTTCATAACTCAACAATCTCAACTTAAATTTTTGAGAACACAACAGTGTTATTTCTTTAACTCAAGTTTTTCAGCAAAATAATCACAGAAATCTCTCATAGTAGCTGTCATTTTTTGATCATCTGTTGCACGTTCAAAACTTGCAGCCATTGAGACTAGAGTTTGATGAAAAAATTGCTTCATTTCGTCGACTGGCATATCTTTAGTCCAAAGATCCATTCGTAGGGTGTCCTTTTTTTTGTGATCCCAAACAGATAACATAATTGCTTTTGACGATTCACCTTCAATTCCTCCATCTTCAGCAGTCCAACTTATATTTTCAGGAATTTTATTTTCATCTAACTCAACAATGAATTCAATTTTAGAAGTGTGTGCTACGGCCATTATTTTCTTGGTTTATATTTAGAATTTTTAAAGATTTCCTCTTCATTTTTTATTAATAAATTTGACAAAGATACGTCATTATTATCCATAAATGAACGTACAATTTGTAGTCCAATTCTCTGTCCTATCCGACCAGGGGAATTTTTATCTTCACTTAAATAAAATTTTGAAAAAGGAGCATCTTCTAAAAATCTTTTATTCAATTTTGTATCTGTGCTAAATAATAAATTATTTTCTATGAAGTATTTCCAAACTTGCTCTTCATTAGTAACCGCCCAGTCATATTTTTGATTAGTGTATCCAATTTTTAATACATCGGACTTTAACGGTAAATACAGATCTAAGAGATATAATTTTTTTCCTTCATGAATCATTTTTGCAAGAAAAGATCTATTAGTTAGTGGTTTAATTTGAGAATCTATAATAGCTTTAGCAACATCAACAACAATTCTTTCTCGAACATTATTTTGCTTAATATAGGTTGGAAAATCACCATAAAAAGGATGTTTACTACCAAGATATACATCAAGAGATATAAATACTAAACGTTGATTATAAATAACCCTGTAATCGTAATCAATATTGCTTAATCCCGTAATTATATTAGGAACGTTAAACATGGGGTTGTAATAGGTGATGAATTGAAATAATGATCTTAATTCTGTTTCAATATCAGAAAATGATGAAAATAATTTTTGAGTTTCATTATATAATTCTTGTTCATCTTTATCTTTAATTTTAGCCCTCCAAATACTATCGGGAGTGTTTTTAGGGAATAGTAACGGATATTTCTTTTTAAGTTCTTCAAGATTATCTCCTTTATTAGTATAAAAATCTTGTTCAAATCGATTAATCATAAATTCTACCTCGATATTTGAAGAATCAATATTATTTTTGACTTCTTTTTGACAAGAATAGAAAAATAATAGCAAAAAGAAAAATAAGAAATAATTTCGCATATGCTTTGTATCTTTGCTACGTGTTAAGAACGTCAAAAATACTAAAATAGTTTTCTATGCAAGTTGAAAAAGTTACTCAATATATTATTTCATGGTTAAAAGAGTATGCATCTAATGCAGGAGTTAAAGGATTTGTAATTGGTGTTTCTGGAGGTATAGATTCAGCTGTCACATCCACATTATGTGCTAAAACTGGTTTCCCTACATTATGTTTAGAGATGCCTATTCATCAAGAAAAAAATCAAGTCAATAGAGCAACACGCCATATTTCTTTTCTTAAAGATAAATTTAAAAATGTAACCTCAACCAGTGTGAATTTAACCCCTGTTTTTAATAGCTTAACAGAAGCTATGCCAAAAGTAGATAATGAAGATGATCGCTTTATGAGTTTAGCTAATACTAGAGCTAGATTACGAATGACTAGCCTATATTATTTTGCTGGTTTAGATAATTTATTAGTTGCAGGAACAGGAAATAAAGTTGAAGATTTTGGTGTAGGATTTTACACAAAATATGGAGATGGCGGTGTAGATTTAAGTCCAATAGCAGATTTAATGAAATCTGAGGTATATGCTATTGCTAGTTTTTTAAAAATAAATGAAGAAATTCAAAAAGCTCCTCCAACAGATGGCTTATGGGGAGATGACAGAACTGATGAGGATCAAATGGGTGCTAGTTATGACGAGTTAGAATGGGCTATGAATACCATAGAAACTGGTAGAAATATTAGTGAGTTTCATGGAAGGCAAAAAGAGGTTTATAAAACCTATCTGAATTTAAACAAATCTAATCAGCATAAAATGAATCCAATACCTGTTTGTATGATTCCAAAAAAACTACAATAATTTAGTAGATTTTAATATTTTTTTTGCTCTTAATAACTTTCTGCGTCTTTGGCATTTTGATATTTCTAATGGTGATAAAATAATTTGGAAAAAAGACCTTACAAGGAGAATAATTTTGTTCATTTAGGGGATTTTTTAATTTTTTAAACAACTCTCATTAATTTATTATATAATCGTTTTTTTAATTCTGTATAGTTTTGAATCATTTCTAAGTCAATATTCTGAGCAGCTACCCCATCACTTGGATTTATAAGTTGCTGTATTTTTTTATCAATAAGAATTCTTCTTAAATTTAAAATAGCATCAGATACTAACTTTGACAACACCTCTACTGATTCAGTAACAAAAATATTTTTTCGCTTCCAATCACTTAATGTATATTTTTCATCATCCATTAAAATTGAGGTTACAATTGAAGATATATCAGGATTTGAATGGTTTATAAAGGATTCCATTTCAATCTTATCCACTTGATTTAATTGATGAATCATTTCATAATAAATACTTTGGAAAATTTCATTTGAAAACTCTATTTCATCATCTTGAAGATTCAAATACAACTCTTTAGAAACCTGATTTGTGTATTTTTCTTTTTCTAAATGTATCACTCCATCCTCATCTTCAACTTCTATAAAATCTACAAAATCTGTTTCTTGATTTCCAAATAGTAATAAAATTCTTATAATTTCTCTTTCCAAAATAAACAAAGAATTTACCTCTTTTAATTGTTCAGTTTGCTTTTTTACAACCTCAAATGATTGTTTTTCTTTTTGCTGATTTTTTTTGAAATCTTGAGTGTTTTTTGAAATCAATTGTGCTAATTCACTAAATAAAACACGTTCTGAGATTTCCATAATTCGTGAACATTCTTGCACATAAACTTCACGTTGAATACTATCTGGAATTTTAGAAATACTAGTCATAATATCGCGAATTAAACCTGCCTTTTTCACAGGATCATTATTCGCGTCTTTCATTAAAAGTGAAACTTTAAAATTGATAAAGTCTTGCGAAGATTCTTCTAGATATTCTCTCAAAGAAGCTTCGGAATGTTTTTTTGCAAAACTATCTGGATCATCTCCATCAGGAAAAGTAACAACTTTTACATTCATTCCTTGCTCAAGTATTAAATCTATTCCTCTTAAAGATGCTCTAATTCCAGCAGCATCTCCATCAAATAAAACAGTAATGTTTTTTGTGAGCCTGTGAACTAATCTAATCTGATCAGAGGTTAATGCAGTACCTGATGACGCAACGACATTCTCAATACCTGACTGATAGAAAGAAATAACATCTGTATACCCTTCTACCAAATAGCAATTATCTTGTTTGGCAATCTCTTTTTTTGCTTGATAGATTCCATATAAAATTTTACTTTTATGATAGATATCACTTTCAGGAGAATTTACATATTTAGCAGTTTTTTTATCACTTGATAGGGTTCTTCCTCCAAAACCTAAAATTCGCCCAGACATACTGTGAATGGGAAACATCACACGTCCTTTAAAACGGTCAAATTGTTTGTTTTCTCCTACAATAGTAACCCCTGTACTTGCCAAGTATTTTATATCATACCCTTTTTTTAATGCTTCATTTGTAAAAGAATCCCAATTATCCAAACAATATCCTAAATCAAACTTTTTAATACTATCGTCACTAAAACCTCTTTCCTTAAAATAGGAGAGACCTATTGCTTTTCCTTGAGTTGAATTTAATAAAATATCATGAAAATATTCTTTAGCAAAATTTGAGACCAAGAACATACTTTCCCTTTCATTCATCTGCTCCTTTTCTTGATCTGACTGAACTGTTTCTTCAATTTCTATATTGTATTTTTTAGCAAGAAACTTAATGGCTTCAGGATAAGAATAATGTTCGTGTTCCATCAGGAAAGAAACTGCATTACCCCCCTTACCTGTACTAAAATCTTTCCATATTTGTTTTACTGGTGAGACCATGAAAGATGGTGACTTTTCATCAGTAAAAGGACTTAATCCTTTAAAGTTACTTCCTGCTTTTTTTAATTGAACAAACTCACCAATTACCTCCTCTACACGGGCAGTTTCAAAAACTCGATCGATGGTACTTCTTGATATCATTTAAAATAGACTTGGAAAAGTTAAAACAAATATAGTAATTAGAAATTTTGAATGATTTGAAAATTAAAAAACCTCACTAATTTAATTAATGAGGTAAATATGTTATTTAACATCTAAAGATTAAGAGGCTGCTCTTAGTTTTTTAAGGGTAGTTTTTGTCATTTTTTCTTCTGCATAATCTTTCGTAACAATTAGTTGTTTCTCATCTGAACTGGGTAATTCAAACATCGCATCTGTAAGAATCGCCTCACAAAGTGAACGCAACCCTCTTGCTCCCAATTTATATTCAACTGCTTTTCCTACAATATAATTTAAAGCACCTTCTTCAATAGTAAAATCTACGTCATCCATTGAAAAAAGTTTTTCATATTGTTTAATAATTGAGTTCTTAGGTTCTGTTAAAATTGATCTTAAGATTTCTGCATCTAGAGGATTCATGTAACTTAAAACTGGTAATCGACCAATGATTTCAGGTATTAATCCAAATGATTTAAGATCTGATGGAATGATATACTGAAGTAAGTTTTCCTCATCAATTTTATCCTCTTCTATTGATGCACTATAACCAACAGCCTGCATATTTAATCTTTTACTAATCATTTTATCGATTCCAGAAAAGGCTCCACCAGCAATAAATAAAATATCTTTTGTGTTAATTTCTATGAATTTTTGTTCAGGATGCTTTCTGCCTCCTTTAGGAGCTACATTAACAACAGAGCCCTCTAGCAGCTTTAATAATGCTTGTTGAACCCCTTCTCCAGAAACATCTCTTGTGATTGAAGGATTATCTCCTTTACGAGCAATTTTATCAATTTCATCAATAAAAACAATTCCTTTTTGGGCTTTATCCACATCATAATCTGCTGCTTGTAACAATCTGCTTAAGATACTCTCTACATCTTCACCTACATAACCTGCTTGGGTTAGCACAGTAGCATCTACAATGGAAAAAGGAACATTTAACATTTTAGCGATACTACGAGCTATTAATGTTTTTCCTGTTCCAGTTTCACCAACTAAAACAATATTGCTTTTTTCAATTTCCACCTCATTTTCATCATTTACCTGAGTAAGTCTTTTGTAGTGGTTGTATACCGCAACAGACATTGCTTTTTTTGTTTCATCTTGCCCAATTACATATTGATCTAAAAAAGATTTAATTTCCAAAGGTTTCTTGATAATAATTTCCTTTGCTAAAACTCCTGTAGAGGCTTCTGAAATTTCTTCTTCAACGATACCATGTGCTTGTTCAATACATTTATCACAAATATGAGCATCCATACCTGCAATTAATAAATCTGTTTCAGATTTTTTTCGCCCACAAAATGAACATTCTAAATTTTCTTCTTTTGCCATTACTACTTTACTATTAAATTTATAGTAGTTACTTTCTTACCAAAACTTCGTCAATCATACCATAGGCTTTCGCCTCTTCTGCCTTCATCCAATAATCTCGATCAGAATCATCATGTACTTTTTTTACCGTCTGTCCTGAATGCTTTGCAATTATTTGATACAATTCATCTTTCAATTTCATTATCTCACGTGCAGTGATCTCGATGTCTGATGCCTGTCCTTGAGCCCCACCTAGTGGTTGATGAATCATTACTCTAGAATGTGGAAGCGCTGAACGTTTTCCTTTTTCTCCTGCACACATCAAAACTGCTCCCATAGATGCTGCCATTCCTGTACAAATTGTTGCTACATCTGGCTTTATAAATTGCATAGTATCATAGATTCCTAATCCTGCATATACTCCACCACCAGGTGAATTAATATATATAGAAATATCTTTTGAAGAATCTACACTTTCTAAAAACAATAACTGAGCTTGGATAATATTTGCCACCTGGTCATTAATGCCTGTTCCTAAAAAAATAATTCTATCCATCATTAAACGAGAAAAAACATCCATTGCAACAGCATTTAATTGGCGCTCTTCTATAATATTAGGAGTCATATTTGTAATTAACTGATTGTAATATGTGCTACTAATTCCTTGGTGTTTAGTTGCAAATTTCTCGAATTCTCTTCCGTAATCCATTGATTTATTTTTTTAAAAAATTATACTTGTAAAGATAGTAACTATTAGTGAATAATTTTAAAACTCTACAAAGCAAAAAAAACTTCTCAAATGAGAAGTTTTTTTACTTTTTTGAAAGTTAAAATTACTTATAAACTTCTTTTATAAAGCCTTCATAATTTACTTTTTTTGTTTTAAACGTCATTTTCTCTTTGTAAAAAGTCATTAATTTTTGACTTAATAATTGATCTTGTAGTTTTTTTGCTTCTTCTTGATTTCCAAGAATCCTATTTGCAATATCCTCTAACTCTGCGTCTTCTGGATTCATATTTCCAAACTGTGCCATCTGAGTTCTTATAAACCCTTTCGCGTAGTCTTTTAACTCTTCATAATCCAATTTAATATCATTTTCTTTTAATATTTTCTCTTGAATTAATTGATAACGTAACCCTTTTTCTGATTTATTATACTCCTCAGCCGCTTGTTCTGAAGTTAATTGTTTTTCTCCTGCTGTAGCTAGCCACTTTTGTAAAAATTCTGAAGGTAATTCAAAACTGGTATTATCAATTAAAAATTCTGTAACTGAATTTAATAATTGTTGATCAGCTTGTTGTAAAAATTGTTTTTCTGCATCTTCTTTAATCTTATTTCTCAACTCGGTGACTGACTTTACACTTCCATCAGTAAATAATTTATCAAATAACTCTTGATCCAAATCAGCTAATTCAATTTCAGTAGTCTCTTCTATAGTAAACGAAACCTTTATGTTTAAGTCTTCTATTTCGTCATTTGATAGACCAAGAGCTCCTGTTAGTTTTGAATCCTCAGAAAACAAACCTTTTGTCTTTAATTCAATAACATCGCCCACTTTACAACCCACAAACTTTTTTAAGTTTGTTTTTCCTTTTACATCAGATAGATTAATGGTAGATTTATTTTCAATCTCTTTTTCTTCGTTAACAAAAGTACCCGTAACATTTGTATTTTCATTAATAGTATCTACTGCAGACATTTTTCCATAACGAGATTGTAGATTTTCTACTTCTTTATCTATTAGAGAGTCATCTGCATTAATGACATATTGAGTTATTTTCTTTTTTGAAGTTAAATTAACTTCGAACTGAGGAACTAAACCTAGTTCAAACTCAAAAGAAAAATTCTTGGTATCCCAAGTAAAGTTTTCTTGGCTTCTAGGAATTGGATTTCCTAAAATTTCTATTTTTTCTTCAGTAAGATATTTGTTTAAAGAATCTTGTAAAAGCTTATTTACTTCATCAATCATAACTGATTTTTCGTACTGCTTTTTTATCATCCCCATAGGTACATGACCTTTTCTAAAACCAGGAATATCTGCTTTTTTTCTATAATCAACTAAAATCTTATCAACCTTAGGCTGATAATCGTCTGCGATTATGTCTACTTTCACAACTGCATTTAATGCGTCAATATTCTCTCTTGTAATATCCATTTCAGTGTATAATTCTTAAAAAATTGAGTGCAAAACTACATCTTTTTCTTAATTCTTACAATGTTTAAATACTTGAATTTCAGCTTACTCTTATTGAGATAGATTATAGTAAGCTATTTTTTATTTTCCTCAGTTAATTTTCTTTCCAATTTTGCCTGAAATTCTTCCATAACAGGATTAACTGTACTTTCTGGAATGTCTGAAACCTTAATATACATTAGACCATCAACGGCATTATTAAATTTTGGATCTACATTAAAAGCAACTAATCTGGCATTCTGCTTTACGTATTTTTTTATCAGCACAGGGATTCTTAAAGCCCCAGGCTCTATTTCATCTATTACTTTATCAAATTTTTGCATATCAGCTTTTGCGGCATCAAAAACAAAATCTTTGTCTGCATCTTTTAATTTAACTTTAAATTCTTTTTTGGGATGAATATACTGAGCTATGTATGGATCGTAATAATGTGATTTCATAAACTCTATCATTAATGATTTTGAAAAATCAGAAAATTGATTACTAATACTTACACCACCCATTAAATATTTATACTCGGGATATCTTAAAGTTATATGAACAATACCTTTCCAAAGAAGAAAAAGTGGCATTGGCTTTTGTTGATACTCTTTTATAATAAAAGCCCTACCCATTTCAATTGTTCGTTCCATCATACCATGTAACTCTGGCTCTAAACGAAATAAAGTTTGAATGTAAAAACCAGAAATTCCATGTTTTTTATAAATATCTTTTCCAAGACCCATTCTATAAGCTCCAACTAAAGCCTTCGATTGTCTATCCCAGAGGAATAAATGATGGTAATATTTATCAAATTTATCTAGATCAATGGACTTGTTTGTTCCCTCTCCAATATCTCTGAAAGTAATTTCTCTAAGTCTCCCTATTTCATGTAATAGATTTGGTATTTCCTTGGCTGATGCAAAAAACACTTCATAGTTTTTACTTTCTAAAAGTCTCTTATCCTTTTTTCTTAATAAAGTAACTTCTTTGATAAAGCCTTGAGTACTTTTTTGAGAAGTTATTTTTTTGGGAGGTATTATAATTTTTAAATTTTGAGAGGAAAGGATGTTTTGTGAATTTTTAACAAAAGGATTTGCCAACATATATGTTTTCTTTCTCAAGTATTCGTAAAAAGAATTGATGTCTTTGTATTCTAATTGATCTTTAACCGGAATAGGTTTACCAATTCTGACCTTGATGACTCTATTTTTTTGAGATAATAACTCTGAAGGTAATTTAGCTGTTCTAAACGTATCATTAATTTTTGATAAAATATAAAAAAGCCTGCTGTTTTTAGCATGAAAATAAATGGGTATTACGGGTACCTCTGCTTTCTTTATTAACTTAACAGCTCCTAACTCCCAGGGTTTATCAACCATTAACTTTCCATCCCTGTATGTAGATACTTCTCCTGCCGGAAAAATTCCTAAAGGACAACCGTTCTTTAAGTGATGAAGTGAACTTTTTAACCCTAGTAAACTTGATTTGACATCCTTATGATTCTCAAAAGGATTTACTGGCATTACATAAGGCTTTAAAGGTTCTATTCTATGTAGGAGAAAATTCGCAATTATTTTATAGTCTGGCCTGTATTCAATTAATAATTTCAATAAAAGGATTCCATCAATTCCTCCTAAAGGATGATTTGAAACTGTAATAAAGGGGCCGTTTTTGGGTATTCTTTTTAAATCCTCTTCAGGAATCTCAAACTCTATTTGAAATTCATCTAAAATTCCATTCAAAAAAAGGAGATCTTTTTTGTCTTTGTGCTTATTATATATTTTGTTAACTTTAGATATTCTAAGTAATCTCAGTAAAATCCATCCCACAAAAGTACCTATAAAACCAAATTTATCAGTCCCTATTACTTTGGCAATTTCTTTTGATGTTACTAACTCCATAGATAAAACTTCAACTAAACACAAACATAACCAAAAAAATAAAAATCAACTCAATTATTTTTTTTGAATTATAATCTGAGCAGTATTTTTATTGATTTGAGATACTAAAGAAGTTCCTAGTTTATAAATTCCTTCAAGCGAATTTTCTGTAAAATGTCTGACAGTGAATAAATCAACATTTTTAATAAAAGATACTTTGTACATGTTTTTTATTTCATTGTAAAATAGATCAAAGTGATTAAGATTGTTATCAACACACACTGAGAAACTAATAGCGGAATTTTGTATTAAATTTACTTTTAGTTGATATTTGTGGAAAAGCTTAAAAATATCACTGATATTTTCCTCTACAATAAATGAAAAGTCTAATGAGGAAATTGAAACTAATACTTGGTTTTTTTTAACTATGTAACAAGCCATATGAGGATACATATCAGCTTCATTAGTAACTTTAGTTCCCTGAGAATTGAGGTTTTTAAATGATCTAACAATTAAAGGAATTTTTTTATTTTGAATTGGTTTTATAGTTTTTGGATGAATTACTGAAGCTCCATAAAAAGCCATTTCAATTGTTTCCTCGTAAGATATTTGCTCCAGTAGTTGTGTGTCTTTAAATTCTCTTGGATCTGCATTCAAAACTCCTAAAACATCTTTCCAAATTGTGAGACTTTCAGCATCTAAACAATAGGCAAAAATCCCTGCTGTAAAATCAGACCCTTCTCGCCCTAAAGTGGTTGTATTTCCATTTAAATCTCCTGCAATAAATCCTTGAACTAAAGTTATTTTTGAAGTATCTATCTCAGTTTTAATACGTTTTTCTGTTTCTCCCCAATTAACTGTAGCATCTCTAAAAATAGCATCTGTTATTACGAGCTCTCTCGCATCTCTCCAGCTATTAGTTATCCCAACATCATTAAGATACTCACTAACTATTGTTGTAGATAATAGTTCTCCATAACAAACAATTTG
>CAJXSU010000054.1 GCA_913061465.1 uncultured Flavobacterium sp. | reverse complement strand
CTGAAACATTGAAAGCATTTACATAACCATTCCAAGATTGAGAAGTTGCTACAGTAACACTATTTGCTGATGGAGGAGGAGGGTTAGCCCCTACTGCGATATCATCAATTTGGTAAGTATCCGACACACCGGCATTAGCATCACCAGCGTCCGTAAAAATTATCATTTTTCCGTAAGTTGTTGCATCTGCAGGGAAATCAACATAAACGTCTTGCCAATCTGTACCAGTTGTGGTAAAAGGTAATTCTTCATTACCACCACCAGTATCTTGTTCAAATTTTAATAAATGACTACCACTTCCAGTACCATTTATAGGTTTAATTCTAAAAGAAATGGTATTAGTAGCATCGACGGATAAATCAAGATTTTCAGCAAATGTAATTTGTGCGTTATCCCATGCAGCAGTTGCTCCAACAATTTGTAATACATCATTTCCATTATCTTGTTCAATGGTTACAACTGCGCCACCGTCACCATTCATGAGTTGGTTAGCGCTACTAAAATCAAAAGGTAAGTTTGGTAAATCTGGTGGACCATTTAGATGAGTTGCTCCGGCAATATCATCAAATAGATAAGTATCAAATAATCCTCCACCATCGCCTCCAGCGTCAGTAAAAATTACCATTCTACCATAATTGTTAAGTCCAGCTCCAAAATCTAAAGAGATATCTTGCCAATCTGTACCAGTAGTATTGAAAGGTAGTTCTGCGACTCCTGCAGGACCATTTTCAAATTTCAATAAATGATTTCCACTTCCGGTACCATTTACCGGTTTAACTCTAAAGGTAATGGTGTTATTTGCATCATCAGATAAATCAAGATTGTCTTGAAAGTTTATCTGTGCGTTATCCCAGTCTGCACCAGAACCCACCATTTGAAGAACATCGTTTCCGTTATCTTGAACAATTGTAACAGCAGCACCTTCAGCACCAGCCATTAATTGCTCATCACTACTGAAGTCAAAAGGTAAATTAGGTAGTACAGGTGTGCTGTGAAAAGCACCTGAAATATCATCAACTAAATAAGTGTCAGAAAGACCTCCGCCACTTCCACCAAAATCGGTGAAAATAACCATTCTACCATAACTACCAAGACCAGTTCCAAAATCTAAAGAGACGTCAGTCCATTCAGTACCTGAAATTGAAAATGTTAATTCTGTATCGCCGGTAGTTCCATCCTCAAATTTAAGAGCATGATTTCCACTACCTGTCCCATTCACAGCTTTAATTCTGAATGAGATAGTGTTGTTAGCATCATCAGATAAATCTAGGTTTTGAGCAAAATTTATTTGAGCATTATCCCAATCTCCACCATTACCAACAATTTGTAACACGTCATTTCCGTTGTCTTGAACAACAGTAACAGCAGCTCCGTCAGCTCCAATCATGGCGTGAATTGGATCACTAAAATCAAAAGGTAATGTCTGTGCAAAACCAAAATTAACCAATAAAATGGCTAATAATAAAGTAATTTTTTTCATCATAAGATTTGTTTTGTTTAATATGTGTCTAAAATATGATTTTAAACAGATAAAGAAGAATTTGTAACCTTTACAAAAATCATACATTTTATTGTATAGTGATTTATAAGAAAAAAAATCTAATTTTTCAATACATAACTGAGTTTATAATCAATTTATTTACTCTTAGATGTGGGAGAAGTTATGCTTTTATAAAAAATGTATTGGTAATGTTGTAATATAATTTACCTAATATACTTCTTTCTAATAGCCATATATAGCTATAGTTTCAGGGCAAAAGGTTATTTTGTAATGGATTTACACTTTAATTACTTTTTTTAAATAAATTGATTGCACTATCATTATTGGTAGATAAATAAATATTTTTTTCTTCAGTTGTTTTGAGTGAAGAGATAAAACGACTATCTTTAGGAATATAAATTCCACTTTGCAAAGGGGGCAAAAATCTAAAGTTATTTTTACCGTCTCCTAAAAATATCGACCCATAGCCTGCGTCATATCGAACAGTTTCTACCTCAACACCATAATGATTTCCAACTAGAAGAAGATCTTTAAAACCATCATTGTTAAAATCGTCTACCAGGGAACTTTTTATTGGACTAGTTTGAGCTTGTATAGGCAAATATATAGGATCTAATATCCCATTATTATTAATCAAAATAATACTTTTGAAGTCACTTATTTCGTAAACAATACCCTCATCTATTTTCTTTTCTGGTAAGATATCTATTAATTTAGAAGAGGCAAAACTATGAAAGTCCTTAAATTTTTCTCCAACATAGGGCATTTGTTGGGTTGTACACTCCTTCCCTCTCATTGGAACATAACCATCTTTGTAATATTTTGCCAACACAACGTCATTTGTTCCGTTACCATCAAAATCATTTGCATATACTTTAAAAGGATGTTCTTTAGAGGCTTTAAACTTATTATTCTTCCCTAAATTACCAATAATGTAATCATCATCTCCATCATTGTCAATATCATTTGCCGTTATAGACCACCATAAGCCCCTACTTTTTTCAATATAATCTCCAAATTTATTAGAGTTATCTTTAAATTTTCCATCATTGTTTTCTAAGATTTTAACTTTCATCCATTCACCAACAACGACCAAGTCTTCATCATTATCGTTATCAATATCAGAAAAAACAGCATCTGTTACCATCCCAATATTTGTTAAATCTGGAGCAACATTATTAGAGGCTTTCTTTAATATTCCTTTATCATTTATAAGGATATAACTTGTTGCAGGAAACGTATACTTTCCGGATATGAGCCTAGTCCCAATAAACAAATCTAAGTCACCGTCTGCATCTATATCTGAAGCTTTTACGGTTTGGGTACTTTCATATATATTTGGAATAGCACTGTTGTTTTTTGAAAAGTTACCTAGTCCATCGTTTATATAAATCCTATCTTTTAGTAATTTATTTCCTTGTTTAAATTCACTTCCACCAGAAGTTACATAAAGATCTTTGTCTCCGTCTCCATCTAAGTCAAAGAAAAGAGCCCCTAAATCCTCTGATTTTTTATCAACTGCCCAAGGGTTAGATTTGCTTCTTGTAAATTTTCCGTCAGTGGTTTGAATAAAAAGAACACCTTCTTGCCCTGAGGCTCCACCAATAAAAACATCATCTAATCCATCATTATTTACGTCTCCTGGTGCAGAAAAAGGGCCATTATTTGAAAGTTTATGCGGTAATAATACTTCTTCAGTAAAATCATCAAATTCATTTTCATTGTGGAAATAATCTATACCAATATCTTTAGCATTTACATTAACCAGAACAGTTTTTGAGGTTTCATTTTTAACATATAAGTTAGATGCTTTTGAGTACGTAACCCTAATTGTTTTATTCACATCTACATCATTATAAGTTAATGTTTTATTGTCTGGCCATATGACCCGCATACTATCTATTGTAGTTTCTTTACCTAAACCAAAAAAGAGTTTGGGTTCTTTTGAAGAAAAATAACCTCTAGTAACGGTGTTTTCTTCTATTTGAATTTTATTATTATGATAAATAATGACTTTTGCTCCATAACCAAAAGTATTTTTTGGAGAACCTTTGAGTTCAACTTTTAAATAGTTTCCGTTGGTATTATTCTTATAAATTGAAGCCTCTGACTCCATATTATTCGAAACAATATCTAAATCTCCATCGTTGTCTAAATCAGCATAAGATAACCCATGTGAAAAGCTAGGCATATCAAACCCCCATTTTTTTGTTACATTCTCAAACTCATATCCATTTTTATTTTTATAAATATAGTTAGGTAATGGATTTGATGGAGCAAGTTTTGACATGTCAAAAAAATCTTGAGAATCAGTTTTAAGTTTCTCGTATAAACCTGTTAAAAAATCATTATTTCTTACATCCTTTTTTACTCCATTACTAATAACGATATCTTTAAATCCATCATTATCAAGATCTACAAGTAAACCCGCCCAACTCCAATCAGTCTTTGAAATACCAGCAATACTTGCAATATCAGAAAACTCACCGGAACCGTTATTTAACTGAAGTGTATTAAACATATACTGATGATGATCTCCTTTATCAACCATTTCTTTAAACTCTTGAGCATTCATAGATCTCATATTTGTTTTAGATCGATAATGGTCTTCGGCAGCCATATCTAAAGTAAGTAAATCAATTGCACCATCATTGTTTATATCACCTGTGTCAGTACCCATACTAAACCTAGAAATATGTTTTATTTTATCTAATATTACATTTTTGAAAGTTCCATCCCCATTGTTATAATATAAAAAGTCAGGTTCGTCATAATCATTTGAAATGAATAAATCAGTCCATCCATCATTATTTAAATCAGATGCACTAACACTAAGGCCATAAGTATAGCCATCCCCTAAACCGATATCCTCGGAAACTTCTGTAAATTTTCCTCCATTATTTTTGTAAACTTTATCCTTATATAATTGATATCTTTTTTTTGGAATATTCTTATATCTTTTAAACAACCTTGAATCAGGAATTTGATTTACCAAGTACATATCTAAGTCACCGTCATTATCCATATCAAAGAAAACTGCTTGTGATGAAAATCCTTTATCTGCAATACCATATTCTGAAGCAGATTCTGTAAATGTTAAATCTTTGTTGTTTATAAAAAGCTTATTCTTTCTATCGTTTGGATTCATAGACTCTCCATTTCTACAAACGTATATATCTAAATATCCATCAGAGTTTACATCGGCCATTGTAATACCCCAAGTCCAACCTGGGCTTTGACTAATTTTAGATTTTTTTGAAATATCTTCAAAGTTTAAGTCTCCTTTATTTACATATAATTTATCACCAACTTGATTTCCTCCAAAATAAATATCTGGATAACTGTCATTGTTTAGGTCACCAATTGCAACACCAGAACCACTATAGATTTGGTTGTAATAGATATGATTTACAGTTTCTGATTCGGTTATAGAATTATTAAAATTAATGCCAGTATGTGTTGAAGACATCAGTTCTAAACCTACAGTAAGTTCATTAGAGTCAGATTTTACTTCAGAATTATCACATGAATAAAATATGAAAAATAGCAGGAATAGTGTCGATATATACAAGGTATTAAATTTCATAATAAATAGTCAAATTTTTATTTTTTCAAATTTAAGAATATTATATGTTATGGTAAAAAACTTGAAAATTCTAGATAAGAGGAATTAGTTTTGAAACTTGAATTGTTCATCTTTATCCCAAATACCCCAATAAGAACCAACATCCCCCTCTGAATCTACTTTCCAAGATTCATCAAATGATGAGAAATAAAAGATATCTATATCTTCTTCTTTAGACCAGGTTTGAGCATTGATAAAGTATTTCATAGCATTTTCTTCTGATGGAACTGCTCCTGCCAAATTAGAACCCTCACTAGGCCATCCTGTTTCAGTAATAATCACCTTTTTACCCTTTCCGGAACGAAGTGCCCTTTGGTACATATCTTTCATATATAATAAAGAGTAGTCTTGATGACATCCTTCCCAAAAAGGATAACAGTTGGCTAAAATAATATCACAGGCCTCTGTTATAGCAGGTCTATCCTCAAACTCATAGTAGGCATCTACATAACCTACAGGAACATCTTCAGTAATCCCTTCTTTAACTTCATTAATAAATGAGAGTAATTCTTGTTCTGATAAGTCTTTTCTGTACATTACTTCATTACCGACGGCGGCAATATCTACAAAACCTTCATTAGCTAACTTAATTAGTCCTGCAATTTCTTTTTTATTAATTTCATCATCATTTCCAAGCCAAGCCCCAACAAATGTTTTGATGCCTAATTCACGTGCTACTTTTGGAATTAATTCATTTCCTTCTGTACATGAAAAAGAGCGAATCCACTTTGTGTAAGGCTTGATAATTTTTAATCGGCGTCTAATCTGATCTTCTGTTAAGGTATCTCCTGGTTGTTGCCCTTCTTCATAGGGGCTTGAACAGAATCCATGGACTCCATCGAATAAGACCTCTTTGAATAGGATTTTTAATTCTTTTGTTGATTTTTTTGATAAATCTACATTTGTTAATGATAGAATTTTTTCTTCTCTAACTGACATTTTTTTAAGTACTCTTTAATTTAATTATTTGTTATTTGTGTGTGTTTTCTTTTCTCTAATTGAGCTCTAATTTCATGGGCTCTCTCTTCTGTGATACTATAATTACGCATAATAAGCATTGCTAAAATTGTTCCGATCATTGGGAAAAAACAAAAGAAAGCATGAAGCCCATCTACTGCAGCTTGTTGGTCTGTTGTTGCTAGATCTGAATTGAAGCCCACTACAGTAATGATTACACCACTAAGTGCTCCAGCGATTCCGTACCCTACTTTTACCATCCACCAATAGATAGCTCCAAAAATACCCTCTCTACGCTTTCCTGTATTTAGTTCATCAATATCAATAACATCTGCAGTCATAGACATCATAATGGTAAATAAACTACCTATACCGAAAGAAAAGAAAGGCAATGCAATAATATACATCCATGGTTTTCCTGGAATAAATAAGAAATACAGCATAATATATCCTACCAATGAAATGGATTGTGATAACATAAAAGCTTTTTTCTTTCCTAGTTTTTTTGACATCCAAGCCACAGCCGGAATAACAATAAACGTAGTTCCTAATGCTCCTAAACATCCAAACATTGAAACCCATATACCGCTAGCTCCAGCATCTCCGTTAAATAATTTATATACAATTACAAAAAAAGTAAGGGCAGCTACTGTATTAAAAGCATTAAATATTAAAAAAGTTGCTCCACATAATTTTCGAAATTCTTTGATTTTAAATGCAGCTACAAAACTTTCAAATATTTTCATTAAACTATTTCCAATATTGGCAGAGTTTAAAGGCTCATAGTCTTCGTTTAGTGTTGATTTACTTTTTATAAAAATTGCGGGCACCATAGCACAAATTGCACAGGGTATGGCAACCCAAATTGCCAATTCTTTTACAGCAACATCTGCAGATGGAAACCAACTTTCATCATACATAATAATCCAAAACAAAGGTGCAATTACCCATGCCCATTGCCCAATAAATTGGGCTATTGCCATAATGTTAGTGCGTTCGTGAAAATCATCACTCATTTCATATCCCATGGCTACATAAGGAACACTAAAAATAGTTAGGCCTAAATAAAATACTAAAGACCACAAAAAGAAATACCAAAAGTTATATTCTACTCCATCAGCCTTACTCAGCTGCCACATAAAAATATAGGCTAGGCCCATGATAATACCTCCAATTAGAACATATTGTCTCCGTCTTCCCCATTTAGATTTTGTATTGTCTGAAATAAAGCCCATAATTGGATCAGTAATTGCATCAAAAATCCTAGGGAAAAGAAATACTAAAGACCACATCCAGCCAGAAAAACCTAAATCTTCAACTAAAACAACCATAAAGATTCCTAAGATTGCTGGAAACATTTGGTTGGCTAACATTCCAAAACCAAAGGCTATTTTTTGTCCCATAGGGACTTTACTTGTTCTAGACATAATTATTAAATCGTATTAATTAATATTGTTTGTATTGCTTGTGCGTTTATTGAAATAGTAGTTACTTCTTCTCCTAATGAAAGCTGAAAACTTTTTTGAGTTGTTCCTTCATTAAAAAT
This sequence comes from uncultured Flavobacterium sp., assembly GCA_913061465.1. Taxonomy (GTDB): domain Bacteria; phylum Bacteroidota; class Bacteroidia; order Flavobacteriales; family Flavobacteriaceae; genus Polaribacter. The sequence continues at coordinate 6,284 of CAJXSU010000054.1, read as the reverse complement.
GACTACGGCAATTGATCCATCAGTGTTTTTTGCAGCAGTAACCATTAAATCTTCATCCGATTTTTTAACTTCTATAATTTCAGCTTGAGGTCTAATATATTTACTGAAATGTGCCATCGTATAATAAATAGGGGTAAAGTAAACTTCGTCTTTTTCTGGATCTACAATTACAGGAGCTACACACCAGTTCTTAAACCAGTTTGGACCTCCTTGAGTGTCTAAAACCATATTCCAGTCTACCCAACCATCTACCCAGTTGTTTAGACATCCAATAATGTCTCTGGCATACCTGTTTACAGGGGCGTATTTAGGGTGAAGGTGTTTGTCTTTTTCAGAAGCCCAGTCCCAACCCCAGTCTGTTGCTTCTTTACTCCAGTACCAATCATCATCTTGCCATTTAGGGATTTCTGAATCTACACAACCTTCTGTTTCAATTAAGTACTTATTAGGAGCTTTATCATGAGCATATTGTAATGCATCAGGAAAAAAATCATAAGTACTTTCATACCAATGAATAGCAGTACCATCAAAGTATTTAGAAGAATTATCATCTCTATACATTTCATCTACCCATTCTTGTAAACCAGCTCTATTTTGGTCGTAACCTAAGATTATTTTATTCCCATAACCATCTTTTTCTAATTTCGGGCCTAAATGAAATTGAACAAAATCAGTCATTTCTTTTGGAGTATAGTGCATACTTTCCCAATTATCTCCATTACCATTTGGCTCGTTTTCTACTGTAAAACCCCATATATCTATACCTTTAGCTTTGTAAGCAGTTAAGTACTTTGAGAAAAATAACGCCCAGGTATCATAATATTTTGGAAGTAATTTACCACCAACCCACTTATTATTATCTTTCATCCAAGGGGCAGCAGACCACGGTGATGCTATAATCTGGAAGCCATCTTCAGAAATTTTCATGGCGTCTTTAATCATTGGAATAAGATCGTCTTCATCTTCTTGGATAGAAAAATGCTCAAGCTCTATGTCATTCTCAACAGGAGAATATGAATAGTTTGATAGTGAAAAATCACATGAGTTCATGTGTGTTCTAGTTAGTGAATAGTTAGCTCCTTCTTTTGAAAAATAAGCGTTCAAAATCGAATTTCTATTTTTAGAACTTAATTTATTTAATAAGTAGGCTGAAGATTCTGTAAAAGACCCCCCAAAACCTGTAATTTTTTGATATGTTATTACTGGGTTAATACGAATAGAGGAAACTTCACTAGTCTCAGTAAAGCTTGTTATCTGACTTAATTTATTTCCATTTTTTGAAGTTTCTATAACTTTTACTGATAAAGATTTTTCTGATGTGCAAGAGAGAACACTCATAAAGATTAGTGTTAAAAAAAAGTATGTCCTTGTTAATTTCATTTCACTATATATTTTTATAATGTGGTATTATTTTTTTTGAACGGTGGGACATGAACTTCTAAAAGTAAACTATCTTTATTTCCGTTATATGTTTTTGTAATTGATTTTTTATTTCTAACCAAGCCATTAAAAATTCCTTCATCCACTAGATCCCACAAGGCGTATTTAGCTTTGCCATCTATAGTAAATAATCCAAAGTGATTTTCTGAACCTTTTGGGTTTGGAGCATCTTTCCAGATTTCATCAAAAGCCTCAAAATAGAAACATGAGATTCCAGTTTTTGTGCTCCATTCTCTCATATGATGATAGTACAAGGCTTCTTTGTATTCATCAGTTGCTTTACTTCCCTTATTACCATAAAGTCCGTTTGAAAAGGTAGCCCAGCCCGTTTCTCCAATGTGTATCGGTTTTTTTAACCCTAGACTTTTTACATAGTTGGCAACACTATCATATTGAGATACTGCATAATCTCTGGCTCTTAACATGATATTATTTACTTTCTCAATATTGGGTTTTTCTTCTTTTGTGTACCAAAAAACAGGATTATAATGAGTGTCATGCATAGGGTAGGTGTGCATAGAAATATAATCTACTTCGTTAATAAGTTTATTTAAATCTTCTGTGTGATATTCATCACTACCGCCACCCCAAGAGGCAAAATTATCTGAGCTGGTAATCCAAAGATTTTTTGGGAGCTTATTTTCTTTTTTTAAGTCTTGAAGATGTGACACCCATTTAAGTATTACTGATGGCTGAACGAAATAACTTGTTGCCCATTTTACCATTGCCTCGTTTCCTACAGCAATAATTTTCACAATACTTGGATATTTATTTGCCAATGTAACAGCCCTAGCAATTTCACCTTCATTTTGATCGCTCTCTAGTTGGTGATTTAAAGGTTGATTGGTCCAGGCATTTTTACAATCTATCCAAGCACCCAACATGACATACATTTCAAAAGACGGGTTTTCACTTTTTAGTTCATGTATGGCTTTAAGAATTGTTTCTGCTTGTGCTAATTGAACATTATAGGTCCTTAGAATTTTAATTTTCATAGCATGAAGAATTTTCATGTCTTCTTTTACCTCTGCTAAAGTTGGCTGAATACCTCTGGTAGATTTTCTATATCCACCATAGGAAATTGCTAAATAATTTGGGTTTCCTAATATGTCTTTTGCTGTCAATTGTGTCTTCTGTTTTGGGTTTTTTTGCAATTTTTCGTTCTTTTTATCATCTTCGCAAGACAATATGATGCATGAAATGGCTATGGTATATAGATAAAATTTCAAACTCATCAACTTTTCTTTTTTTATTTTAAATATGTGCTATTTACATAAGCATTAATTTGAATAATATCTCCAGTTCTTTTAAATATTTTTTCACTTGTTATATGATCTATAACTAATTCATCAATTTTAGAGGAAGTACCATCTTTAAAAATGATCTCTAAGTGATCTTTGTCAGAAATGTGATAAATAATAGGCACTTGACAATAGGTAAATGCGAGTGAATTAGCCGAGATTATGATACTTTGGTTTCCTCTTAAAAGGCTTAAATAATCAAAACTTGTTTCTTTGGAAAGAAATTCTTCTTTTCTTAATAAACAAGGATTAAAATACAATTTACCATGTTTTACAAAAACACCTAATTCACCAAACCTAGAGATTACATCTTCTTTTACTTGCCCAGTCATTCCTGGTTGTTGCGCCCCTTTACCTCCTGGTGTATGAGAATAGGGATCCGTAGGAAAAGCACCATATAGTTCTGGAGATTTATGTACCCCTATGCCTTCATTTATTTCGTAGAAGTGTTCAAGTAGCTGGCCAATCATTACTTCATCCTCGCCATTTGATATGGCCTGTAAACAAGATTCTTGTACAGCTAATAATAATTTTGAAACCATATGCCAATAAATAGAACCTAATCCTTCATAGCCATAAAATGTACCTGATCTTCCTGTAAATGCTTTGTGATTAAAAACATCTTCAAAAGCCTGGAGAATTTTTGGAGTTTCAGAGTCTAAAAGACTACTGTATTTAGTATCAGATAGCTTTTCTAAGGCCTCAGTAACATCATTTGCATTTTTAAAATTTCCATTAAAGTGGTACTCACCATTTACATCTCTTTCAATAATATCAACGGAGTTATCTTTTAACATCTCCTGGAATAATTTTGATGATAAAACAGCATCTTCAGAAATTGTGTTTCTATCTAGGAATCCTTTAAGTTCTTTGAAAGGGTACAGTAAATAACTAAATTGATCTTTTCTAAAAAGTTTACTTTGCTTCAGAGCATCTAATACCCTTAACGTTTCTTTTCCATCTAAATAACCCGAACTTAAAACGGCAACTTGACCTTCTAGCATTTCGCTCAGGTAACTTATTGAAAGAGTATTGTCTGAATTTACCGTCATTAAATTATATGCATGATATAAGTTGTCTGAACGTTTATTTGCTTTTATAGAATGCTCTAAGTATGCTCTACTTAGACTTATAAATTTTTTCAATTTATCAAATGAAAGTTTTGTTTTCCTTCCAGAAAATGCGTGGTTGTAAATTTGCATTCGGTAATCGTCTCCCGCCTGACCTAAAGCATCTAAAATTGTTTTTTTGTCGGCATCATTGATAGAAGAAGCTAATAATTTGGTGTTTTTTTCAAAGGTATCGAGGACCTTATCGAAAAACTCTAAAATCTCGTTAGATACTTCAACTTCATTAGTTGAAGAATCTTCTAATAGTTTTTCAAAGAAGTTGAAAAATCGATTTAAATAATATAACGTTACCATTGAAACTCCATTTCCAACTAGTGCATTATTGGCGTCATTCCATTCAGGCCTTTGTGTGTTCATCCAGATCCCTCCCTCTGGAATAAAATTTGATAATTTTGCTAATGAAGTTGCAAGAATTTTTTCTATGAAATTTGCCTTTACTATAAAGCGATGTTCGTCTCGCAATAAAGCTCCATCTGCACCCAAAGTTGCTCTTTCTTCACGAATTTTAGTATCCAATTGTTGGTCAAAGATTATCGTATCTTTAGGGTTTTTAAGTAGCTCTTTATAAGTCTTTATTTTGTATGGAACATTTGCATAAACAAAAAGATTTTTAGTAAAGAAACTCTCTAATCTTCCAGGTTTGTGATTGTTTATAAATTCTAAAAATTTTAATAGATAAATAATCTGATGGTCACCCCAGTACCCAATATATGACCAAGGATCGTCTGGTTCAATGGTTTCCCAATCAAAACCGCCCTTTGTTACCCTATAAGGATTATATCCATCAAAAGTAGTAGCGTTTAAAAATTTATGAATCATACTTTCAATAAATTCTGGATAAGAATGCGCTAAGGCTTCCCAATTTTGAAAGATATCTCTCCAGTTTCCTTCGTAATCTAATATTTTTGAACCATCAATTTCATTTCTTGTATTGATTGAAAATTTATTCCAAGGTCTACTTGGGTCTCCGTGTCGTCTACTGAATTTTAAGGGCATATATTCTAAACAAAGGCGTCTAAAATTTTTATCTTCATTGTCATATGCTATTTTTTGAAGCTCTGAGAGCGAAAATAATTCAGGAAGTTTTTCTATGATTCCTTCCGAGGTGAACGCAACTTTTGTATTGGCCTGTTCTAAATAGTTCTTAAAGTCCCACTTTTCTATTTGATAGTTGTTGTCAAAAATACCCCCACGCATAATATTAAAAAGAGTATTAGCAAAATGACGTGTATCCTTTAAATTATCAGAAGTAACCTGAATAGCATCTGATGCAGAGTTTAACTCCACCAAACGTTTTGTTCCAAGATTAATATTATCATTTACTTTGTCTAGTAGTGAGGAGTCTTCTTTGATTTGCTTAGATAATTTTGCGATGTTAGAATGATTTTGATTTACATTGGCAATAATCATCCATTCTTTTGCAGACTCTTTTTCTAATATGATATCTGAATTTAAAAAATAAGCCCCTTTCTCTGCCTTAACATCTACTTCTTGTTGAACAGTATTTCCTAATCTAAAGTTATTTAACTGAAGAGAAGAAAGAAGATATTTAGGATTGTTAAGCCCTATAGACCAAACTACATTGGCTTTCAGAGCTTCACTTGCTTCAGCTTTATCTACGAGGATTGCACTTAATGCAAAAATTCCTAAGCCAGTTGCCTCTTCAAGTTCATTTCGCTTGTATGCATCTACAAGGTTACTGGATTGATTTTGCTCATCACTTCCAATACTAGCGGGCATAATGTTTTGAATTCCATCAAGTAAACTTACTTTAACAGCCTCTTTTCCTGTATTAATAAGTTTAGATTTTTTAACAAACCCAAAAGTATTACTAGAGCTCCATTGGTATCTATAAATTAACTCTAAATCATGATTAACTTCTTCAAATATAATTTTGTTCCCATATCTATTTTTATATAGATTTTGGGTTGTTGAGTAGCTTCCTAAAGATCGAACAGCTAGGGGCTCCCACATAAACTCTTGGTTATCTTTAGATACTTTAAAAATAGATTTATTTCCTGTTATGTCTGCAGACTCTGTAATTTTATCATCCGTGTAATAAGGGAATAATGCATATTCGGAATTTTTTCTTCCTGCAGAAAGCCCCCCATTACTTGAGATAAACATCCAGTGATTAGAATCACTGACAATACTCATAAAGAAAGGACGCATGGCGTCATTATTTGAAATCTGATAATATTTTTCATTATCTATGGTTAGAGACTTTAACTGAACTTCTTTTTTAGTAAAAGAGGTCTCTTTTGTTAAGGTATTTATTTTGTTACTCATTTTATAACACTTTATTTTTTTAATTGAATTTTTGAGTTTGATTGTATTATATTATCAACATAAAAAGTTCCAGAAGTAGTTCCTGGGCCATCAATGAAAATAACCAATCTATTGTATTTATTAG
>CAJXSU010000053.1 GCA_913061465.1 uncultured Flavobacterium sp. | reverse complement strand
ATGCAACGCATTTGTTAGAAAATGGAGTAGACTTGAGGTATATACAAACTTTATTAGGTCATTCAAAACCAGAAACTACCATGATTTACACCCATGTACAAAGAAAGGATTTGATGGAAATACAAAACCCTTTGGATGTTGCATTACAGAAGTTTAATAAAATAAATAAAGACAAACAAAAAGTTGTGTTATCCCGAAATATATAGCTATTAACACAAGCTTTTGTTTGGATATAACCAGTTGGCAACAATATAAAAAAAACGAAATGAAAAGAAACTTTTTACTATTAATTTTGACAATTTGCATAATATCTTGCAAAAATGAAAACACAATTGCCGAATTAGGTAAACCTGTTCCTAACTACAAGTTCAGTAATATTCTGAACAGTAAAGAGACTGAAATTTCCTTGAGTGATTTAAAAGGAAAAACTGTTATATTAGAATTTTGGGCGACTTGGTGTGGACCGTGTATTCCAGCAATGAAAAAATTAGACAGTTTACAACAAGACTTTAAAGAAGAAATTGAGATCATAACGGTTTCATCAGAAAACAAAAATCGTCTTGAAAAATTTATTAAAAGTTCAAACACAACTTTACGAATTGTTTCAAATGACACTACTCACTTTCAAAATTTTAAATATAAAGTCATTCCTCACTCAATAATTATTGACAAAGACGGTATAGTAAGAGCAATAACAAGTCCCGAAAACATAAATAAGGTTGTCATTGAAAATCTAATTTCTAACAACGAAATTAATTTGGATTTCAAAAATGATTTCTACATTGACCCGAATTTAGATGTTAAAACTATAAAAACAATTGCTAATTCTGACTACCGAATCGAGCTTAAAAGTTTTGACCAAGAAAAAAGAAGTGGCGCAAAGGTTTTAAAAAATCCAGAGGGAAACATAAATGGAATTGAAATGCGGAACAGTACTATTCCAAGACTATATCAAACACTATTTGATGTAGCATCAAATCATAGAGTTGTTTACAAAGACAGTTTAAGTGAAAATGACTTTCCATACGAAAATGCAAATAGATATAATATGACTATTGAAGTTTCTGATGATTATCTAAGTAAATGGAGAAAAACAGGAATTAACTTTCTTAATGAAAACTTCGATGTTAATGCTAAAATGGGAGTTGACAATTTAGATTGTTATGTTTTAAAAAACATAGATAACATAATAAAAGAATCTAATTCAGATAAAACAGAATATATGTTTATGGGTTCGATTCTTAAAAGTAAAAAAATTAAAATGTCCCAACTTGCTGAATATTTAGAAAATTTTGCTGGACTTCCAGTACTTGACAAAACAAGCTTGAATGGAGAATATGACATTGAATTGGAATGGCAGGAAGTAGATTTTCAAACATTACATTCTGAATTAAAAAAATATGGACTAAAGTTCGAAAAATCTGAAAAGAAACTTCCCGTTGAAATAATGGAAGTTTATAAAAAGAAATAATACTGTTGCCAACAATGCGCATAAAAAATTGCTAAATAGAGAAATATAGAATGTTTCTAAAACAAAATAAACATAAATTTATACATCGGAAAAATACGATTATCAAATCGCAACTTTCCATGCTCTAAACCGTTGGCAACCATTAGAATGAAACAGCTTAAAATCATAATTCTTCTTTTATTCAACATTAATGCTTTTGGACAAAATGTGACATATAACCACATTGTTGATTCAACAAATATGGAAACTAAAGAAGTAATGATGCTTTTTGAAAACTATTTGGCTTCAAATCCACAAAACAAAGCAAAAAATCCATTTTGGAATAGTGAAGAACAACAGAAACATAAAAATTATGACTTCTTGGAAAGCGAATTTCAGCCTTCGCTTTATATGGGATTTCCAGTTCATATCTTGAGCATAAAATTCAGAAATAACATCTACCAAATTAAAGCCCAATTTTCCTATTGCAAAGAAGATGGAAGCCCATACGTTTTAGCAATAGCAAACTATTTTGTAAAAAAGGAAAACGGAACGTTCAAATTATTCAATGCCTTGACTGTAAACAAACAAAATTGGAATTGCACAAGGCTTGGTGTTGTGGATTTTTATTATCCGGCATACCATAAGTTCGACTACCAAAAGGCTCAAAAACTCATTGATTTTATAAATGAGACTTGTGAGAATTTTGGAGTGCAACCGAAACCATTTGAATATTATCTCGCTGACGACTATGATGAAATCCAAAAACTAAAAGGATTTGATTATTACATAGGAATGGGCGGAGAATCAAAGCCAAGTGGTAAAGCAACTGACGACAAAGTTTATTGTGGTGGTTTAGGAGAATACTATCCGCACGAAGTTTTTCACGTTCAAATAGACGAACATTTTCCAAACAAGCATTTTTGGGTTTCTGAAGGAATAGCAACATTATTAGGCGGAAGTCGTGGGAATAATTTGGATTGGCACATAAAACGAACAGACTTCTATTTACAGAAACACCCTGAAATAGACCTGAACGATATGCTCAAGTTAACAAACTTGGATAGCGAAACTTCTTATCATTATGTTTTGGGCGGACTAATAGCAAGAAAAATATTAGAAAAAGGTAGTTGGAATTTACTCAAGGAATTTATGTCATGAAGATTTAATTGAAGTTATTTTGAAACTTTCGAAATCAAAAAACCTAACTAAAAACCAAGTTGAAAAACTACAAAATGGAAGACGATTTTTAAATATGATTAAGCATCCAAAAAATCAATTTCCAAGTTGGAATAACGGAATTAATGCATTTAATAAAGCATATTCGATTTGTCAAAAACACTCACTAACCGTAATTTAAAGACTCATCTAATAACTTGACAAAAGATACTATATATAAATATATTGACCGCAACGGAATTCCATTTAAAAAAATGGTTTCAATTGGTGTTACTTATAGTGACTATGGATTTAAAAAAGAGAATACCTTCAAACAGGCAATAAAAATTGAATTACCATTCGACTTGAAACAAGAAAAACAAATTGAATTAGTGCTTGACTATATTTTTGACTTGACATCTTATAGAGTTGATGATGTAAATGACTTACTCTCATTAAAATCATTAAACAATTTACCTTTTATATTGGAGTTAAATGAATATTCAAACCCAAAATTGTATATAGCTTTTAAAAGAATTCCAGGTTCATTAATAATTAGAGGAGACCAAGAATATAAAAACAATGGTCACGAAATAAAAACACTTGGGAATATTGAATCAATAAGAGGAGATTTAGGCTTATCATATACTAAAATTGAAGATTTAGGGAAATTAAAAAGAGTTGGTGGTGATTTATGGTTTAGTGGTTCCGATGAGTTTATTAATAATGATAGTTTTAAAATAAAAACATTGACACCACTAGAAAAAGTTAATGGAGCTGTTTCAATTAGAGGCAATTCTCTAACCTCTTTAGGAACATTAAAATATGTTGGCAAAAATTTGAGCTTGAGATTTTCTAATGTAACTGATTTGGGTGATTTGGAATATGTTGGTGGAAATCTATTAATTTCAAAATACAATTTAGAATATTATGATTTTTCAAAAATTAAAATTGAAGGAAAAATTAGAAAGTATAACGATTAAATAACTGTAGCTAACACCGTATATAATTTATTGCTTGTTCTAGCCTACTTACGAAAGCCCTCGCGGACTTTCTTGGTCGGTAATTATTTACTAAATTAGTTAATTAATACACGCAACAAACCATATACAACAACGTTATAGGCAATAAACCAAAACCTGAGAAGGCAAATTATGAATACTCACGCTGACAAAACACAAGAGAATAAAAGCCAATCGGTCTCGAATGGTGAGTCTCAGATGCAGAGCAGTGGTGAATCTATTTTTCAATTTGTGGATAACAGACCTGAGGCTGTTATGCAAAGAAAACTGAAAGAGATGGCTAATAATAGTCCTAGAGCTATGCAGTTGAAAGCTTTTCAGGATATGGCTAACAACAGCCCACAGGCTAAACAAACTGCTCAATTGCAGTCCATAGAGGACAATCATTCTGCGCAACAACAAAACCCCATTCAGAAAAAAGAAAACAACACAGGTTTACCTGATAATTTAAAAACAGGAATGGAAAACCTATCTGGGATGTCATTGGATGATGTGAAAGTGCATCGTAACTCTGATAAACCTGCTCAGTTGCAAGCGCATGCTTATGCGCAAGGAACGGATATTCATTTAGGGCCAGGGCAAGAAAAACACCTGCCCCATGAAGCTTGGCATGTGGTTCAGCAAAAGCAAGGGAGAGTGAAACCGACCATGCAGATGAAGGGACAAGTAAATGTGAATGATGATGCTGGACTAGAGAAAGAGGCTGATGTTATGGGCGCAAGAGCTATTTCGGAATTAGGAATTTCTACTATAGAGGGTAGTGAAAACAGAAAGATAAACAAGGAAACCTCAACGGATACATTCCAATTAGTGAAAGAGAATGAATTTATGTCTGATCCTGATCTTTTTATGGCAAACAATCAACTGCTTATTCGATTTTCTGAAGGAGTCGCTCAAACATATGATTTTTCCGAAGAAGGTGTTAAGTATTTAAATGAAACTTTGCAGCGCTATATCGCTAACGCTAATCCACATATACTTCCAGCTTTAAAACGAAATGGAATAGATGGAATTAAAGGACGGATCATGGATATGATATACATGGATGTTATAAATAATGCTCAGTTTAATTTATGGACACTCGAAGAGCTAGATGGAAAAGAGGGTGCTAATATGTATATAATCACACCAGCATTGGAGGCTATGGCTGGCCAGTTTCCAAAAATGGAATTCGAGGTTAATGAAGAGGGCGACATAGTCATGAAAGATGGGGTCCCATCCCTAGTAAAGAACCAAACTAGTTATTATATTTCATTACTAGCAAGAAAAGCCGATAAACCTAAACCCGCTGCATACATCCCTGCAGCTCTCATACCATATGATGCCCGACCTGAAGTTAATGATTATGAGGGGGTAGATTTGCCTACTGGAGACCAACAGAGTAATCTAAAATTCGCATTTACTGCTGGCATGAATGGTTGTGCAATTGCCGTCAAGAAAAAATCAGATACTGAAATAACCGCATGGCACTATCCCAGTCCTGACAGTAATCCAGAAAAATATAAAAGGTGGAAAGCACGCAACGAGCCAACAGACGCCTTTACATATGAAGAATATGGAGACGCACAAATTAAAGAAGAAAATGACAAGAGAATTCAAGAAACTCAGCGAAATGAAGAAGTAACTACCATGATGATAAGAAATACAGATGGTAGCTGGCGAATCAAATCACAACAAAACATAGGGCCAGAAGGAGGAGATCAGACAGCAGCTGTGCTTGAGTTGGCGAAGATTGCGGGGCGACAATTATCCGTTGGCGAAGAGTATGACGGTTAAGTGAAGGGATTAATAATTATATTGTACTGAGCAGAGTTTGGGATACATTAAGTATTATACTACCAGCCTATAACAAAAAATAAACGCCATTAAAACGGGCGTTTATTCAAGTCGTTGTGTGCAATTAGGAAAAACCAAATCGAAAGAATGATAATAATCGAAATTCTTGGAAAAATATTTATTGAAATTCTATTCGAAGGGATTATACTCGGAACTTTTAGGTTAATCGGAAAAGGATTTAAAAAATTGGGCGAATTATTTTCTGGAACAAAAAAGCCAATTAACTCAATCAAAGTTTTGGAAAAAAAATATCTCTATAAAAAGATTGAACTGACAGACAATTTGAATGAGAAGTTAAAAGCTGGTCGAAAAGGGGCTATTTTAGAAATAATTGACAAGAATAAAGTGTTTGCCGAATTCTATGACGGAAAAGGAAAACAAATTGAATCAAATAATGAATTAGTTTTTGAAATAGGTATGAATCAATTTAGAGTAAAAAAATAAACTTGAAAAAAACTGCAATAAAAATTGAAACTGAAAAGTGGAATGAAATAATCTCTGAATTAAGAAAAAGAGGTTGGATTGTTACTGCAAAGTATTGGGGTTTTGACGCAGGAATCGATGACGATTTTTTGATTTTAAGAAAAGGATTAAAAAAAATCATGTTTGGTTGGACAAATTGGTTTGATGGAGAAATAAAATGTAACGACAAACTTTTTGAATATTTAGAAACTGAATTTAATATTAAATTTGAATTCGGAAAACCAACAAGTTTAAAACCAACAGTGATTTTAACATATAGACTTCAATCACTTCCATTATTTATTGTAAAAAAATTGAAACTATTAGAAACTGAATAAAAAAAACTGTACACAACACCGTATAAAATTAATTGCTAGTGCAAGCTTACTTACGAAAATCCTCGCGGATTTTCTAGTTGGTTTTGTATTTACTAAATTGGGTTCTTAAAACACGCAACTAATCTTATACAAACACGTTGCCAATAATTATGAAAAACAGTTTCATTATAATATTTCTCTTTCTATTTATGAGTTCCCACTCACAAATTACTCAATCTGAAAACGGAATTGAATTAGAAAAACTGATTGACAAAAATGATACATTAAGTTTAATAAAACATCACCGAAAATTTGACTCTGATTTCTCAACTGACTGGAAACTGAACAAAACCGAAAAAAGAGTTATGATTGACCATTATAAATTTGGTTACAACTTTGAATGGACTAAAAAAGAGACGGATACAACTTATTTTCGAACATATACTTTCAATTTAAACGGTGACTTTTACTATGCTGGCGAGGAAAGAAAAATTAAAAATAGATTAATCAGTCGTGGAGACGTAAATATTGAAAATAATAAGCTGAAATTTATAAGACAAGTTTATCGAAAAAGAGGCTTTTCTAAATTTACAGTTGATTATTATGAATTTGAATTTTATGATAATGGGAAATTAGTTTCAATTTATCGAGCTGAACATCTTAATCATTTATATATGTTGACTGACAAAAAAAATAAAAATAAAGTTCAGTTGATTAGTGGAGTTGATTATCTGAGTATAAAAAAATAACTATTGGCAACACCGTGTATAATTCATTGCTAGTGCAAGCTTACTTACGAAAATCCTCGCGGATTTTCTATTCGGTTTGTATTTGCTAATTTAGTTGCTGAAGCACGCAACAAATCATACACAAACACGTTACCCACAAACTAACACGAGAATAAAATGAATAGAAAAGTTAAATTAGGAATTACTCTATTTCTCATTGGATTTATTGGAATTTTATCGACTTTAACTATGGATTTAGTCTTTCCAGAAAAAATCCAAATAGTTATTGATAAAATGTTTACACCTTGGGAATTTAAATTAATCTCATTAATAAACCCAACAATTTTATTATTAATATTTGTAATAATTGGAACTACAATCTACGATAAAGTAAATTTTAAATTACCAATAATAGAAAGTATCATATCTAAAGAAAAAGTGCCCGATAAAAATGAAATTCTAAAATATGGAATCATTGGAGGAGTAATAAGTGGAATTTTAATGACATTAATTTCTGTAATTTTTATTCCATTTTTACCAATTGAATTTATTGAAATCGGAGAGAAATTTAAGCCTGGAATAATCACGAAATTTCTTTATGGTGGTTTGACAGAAGAAATTCTAATCAGGTTTGGATTAATGTCATTAATTACGTGGATTGTTTTTAAAATTACAAGAAAACTAAACCCAATTATTTATTGGGCTGGAATTATTATTTCTGCAATTGCTTTTGGTTTTGGACATTTACCTATTGTGTATACATTAATTGGAACACCAACAACCGAATTATTACTATATATAATTTTAGGAAATTCAGTTGGAGGAATTATTTTTGGTTGGATTTATTGGAAAAAAGGTCTTGAATCAGCAATGATTGCACATATTTTTGCTCATATATTAATGATATTAGGAGAAAGTATATTTTGAGAATTGAAAAGAAAAGTCAGTGGGTAACACCGTGTATAATTCATTGCTAGTTATAGCCTACTTACAAAAGTCCTCGCGGACTTTCTATCTGTGTTTATTTACTAATTTTAGTGTTTAAATACGCAACGAAATCATACACTAGACCGTAACCAATTTGAACGACGATAATGGTACAATCTTTGATTAAATTTTCTTGAATTGTTTAAACTAAAAAAAGCATATGAAAAGAATTTTACTATTATTAACATTTACCACATTAGGAATTTTAAATGGATTTAGTCAATCTAAAAAAAATGACTTAAAATTAACCGTTTCCGGACTTCCTTTATTTGGAGCTTCAGAGGATTTTAGTTCAGGTTTCAATGGATTTGTAATTAAGCCAACTATTGGATATTACATTTCTGACAAAACATCAATTGAATTGAATTTCTCTTATGCAACTATGAACGACTTGAAAGTTGGAAATATAAATTCTTATTATAACTCTTATTCATTTATTCCTACTTTGAGAAATAATTTTGTGAATAAAAATAAATTGAGAGTTTTTGCTGAATTTGGTTTTGGACTTGGAACAATAAAATATAATGCAGATAATAACAATTTCAGAAATTTGCAACACGAGGAATTAAGTGGTGGAATATCGGTTATGAATATTGGAATTGGAGGAAACTACTACTTCAATGAAAAATTCGGAATTGAATTTATTTTACCGTATATAACTACAAATAATATTACATCTGAACAATCAAATAATATATATTCTGGAATTGCACCAACAATAGGATTAACATACAAACTGAATTAAAAACTGGTTACAACACCGTGCATAATTTATTGCTGGTTGATTTTCCTTGCGGAAAATCCTCGGACACTTCCAATGTTGGTTGTTTTTTTAGTATTTTAGTCTAATAACGTCGCAACAAAACCATGCACAAGCACGTTACCTGCCATATAACCACAAATGAAAATTACTGCTATAACAATAGGCTTTATACTTTTAACAAACTTCTCTTTCTCTCAAATTAAGAAAAAGGAATTGACTGGAATATGGAAAACGAATAGCGAATTATTTTCCAAAACCGACACAATTAAATTTTATTCAAATATTAAAGATTGTCACCAAACTAAATGGACTATTGGAAAAAGAAAATTCGAGACTAATGAAATAAAGAATTGTACAGAACCACCCAGAATAAGTAGAATTGTAGGAAAAGAAAAAATCAAATTGAAGAAAAAAGATTTTGGACAAATAATCGAATACTACCAAAATGGAGTTCTTAATGACAAATTCAGAATCGTAGAACTGAATAAACAAAGTTCACCAGAATTAAAATTAATCCGTTTTGATAAACTGTCTGAACAAAAGGTATATAAATATGTTGACTCTTTAGTTTTCAAAGTTCTGAACTACAATCCAGAAAGTACTGAAAACAATTATGGAGTAATAATTTCCGACTCTAATCCGAATGCAAAAATAAAAATACGAGATGGCGGAACTGGAAATCCAGAACCTCTTATTATTGTGAATGGAAGACCATTACAAAGTAGAGAACCTTTAAAGGAATTGTTATTGGCGGAAACCAATGTCATTAAATATTTAACAAAAGAAGAGTCGGCAAGTATTTATGGTTCGAGAGCCATAAATGGAGTTATACTTTTATTGACATCTGAAAAAAGATTTAAGAAAGTATGGGGAAAATACGGCAGGTAACAACGTATAAAATTTATGCTATATTTAAAGAAAAATTGAAACACCAAACAACCAATAAACATTTGTAATAGGCTGAAAATCCTACGGATTTTAAGCCGCACAAATCTTATACAAACACGTTACAACACATTAAACTATGAAAATTCATAATAAAAATATAAAACTATTTTGTAAGAAAACAACCCTAATATTTTTTTTATGTTGTTTTAATAATTTGTTATTTTCTCAAGATTATGGACTAAATAATCATACCAATAGAGATATTAGTTATTTTTCTCATGTGGATCAAGGTAATAATACTATTTTAATAGGAACTACAGAAAAAGATATTACTTTCACTGATATATTAGTAACGAAAATAGATGAAAATTATAATTTACTTTGGCAAGAAAAAATTTCTATTGAAACTAATCTATCCTATGATATTCCAATAAAGTCCTTTATAAATGATTTAGATGAATTATTTATAATAGGAAGAAGTTCTTACAATCAATCTAGCTCCAATGGGCTAATATTTGTTTTGAAAATTGATGAAGATGGGAATATTATTTACAATAAATCTCTAGAAAATTTTAATGGAGTTAATTATTATGATTTCGGTTATTTAGATGCTGAATTGAATAACGATGGCACTATGAATATAGTTTATAACCCAATTTCTTCTACCCAGCCAAATCAATACTTTTTTCTAAAGTTAGATTTTTATGGTAATATTATCAATTCTTTTGCCAAGGAAATTACTCAAGATAGTGGAATAATTGGAAAAATTAAGAATGGAGTATATTATTTCTTATCTAAAAACATAGTCAATATATCTGATGACGTATACTCTTATAGGTTTCATAAGATAAAAGACAACACACATACAAACATTGAAATTACCAATACAGAATTTATAAATTACTATAAAAACTCTGTTCTATCTGAACAGGTTAATATTACAATTGATGTTGGTGAAAATCTTTATTTTGTCTGTCAAAATACCTCTAATCATGATACTAAGGATTTAATTAGTTTTTCAAAAATAAATTCTAATGACTTTGATTTCTTTACAACTACAACTTCAGAAGCATCGAATTTCTTACTTGTTAATACTTTTTTAAATGTGAACGACCAGATTATCATAATAGCAAATAATATTGATGATAACAGTTTGGATTTTATCCAATATAAGGAAAATAATACTACAGAAACAGTATCAAGTATAGATAATTTTTTTGCTACAGGTTTTAAAAAAAACGAAGATGATTCATTTTTTTTAACAACGAGTAATTCAAATATTCGCCTTTATTCCCATGAACTTATTGAGACAGCATCATTTACTACATCTGACTCTTATGAACTTATTGATTTTTCCAAAATTAATGATGAAACGATTAGTGCCATAGGTACTAGTTATGCAAAAATGTTTCCGGAGTCTGATTTCTTTACCCAATTGAATATAGAAGCTGAGAAAATCAATACCAGTGGAATTTCACAAGTTTATTCATATTCAGGTATTGGGACATCAAAAGTTTTTCAACAAAGAATTATAATTGATAATGATAATAATTATCTTGTTCTAATTACTGAAAAAATGGGGCCAGAATACTTAGGGATTGGTGGTACTGATCCACCACTTAATAAAAGAATTATTAAATACGACTCAAATTTAGTTAAGCTATGGGAAATTCAAGTACCAGACTATATATTTAACATTGTTAATCATGGAGGTAGAGATATTCAATATTATTTTGACGAAGAAAATTTCCTTTATTTGAACTTGCCTAGAGTTGGAGATTATTTTGGAATAGGATACGATTTATTTAAGGTCTCACCTCAAGGAGAGGTTACATTTTTAAATGAAAGTTATATTCCTGATAATTTTTTTGTAGATAATAACTCAGTATATATTGGTTGGAATTATTTTTTATATGAGGATGAGACTACGCTATATATTTTAGATAAATCCTCTGGAGACTTAACAAATACAATTGAGATTGGTCATGAAGAATTCTTTGACTTCTTTAGTTTGAATGATGAATATTATTTTTACACCTATGAAAATATAAATAATAATACTCCAGATATTATCAATCTATACAAAAATGGAATAAAAGTTTTCCAAAAAAATATATCAACTAATTATGGAATTGTATTTTCTGAAATAGATAAAGATGGTTCATTATTTTATACAACCGATTTGTTATCTGAATATAGAGTTAATAAACTTGATATTAACAATAACCTAACCTACTATACTGCTCCAGATGATATTAAAAGCATGAAATTATTTGAGAATGGATATGTTTTTTTGTTTCTAGACAATGAAGAAGTAATTATTTTAGATAATAATCTGAACTATATTACAACTGGAGACTCTATAAATTCATCTTACCCTCTTGGAATTAAGTCGTTTAACGACTACATACTCTTTGGACATTATTCTGGTGTAACCTTTGCAATAAATCTAAACGGAGAATTAGTCAATACATATGGATTTACTACACATGATTGGTTTACAAAAATAGATAATGAAGGCAATGTAATTACTGTATATCAGATGGGTAATATAATAAGCACTTTTAATGAATATAGCTGGAGTAGGGGTTTCATAAGCAAAACACCCACTCTCGGAGGTTTATTGAGCCTTCCTCAAAATAATTTAAATAAAAATAAGCTCATAGTTTATCCTAATCCTACATCTGATTTCTCGCACGTAATAATAGATAATCAAAATGTTGAAAAGATAGTTTTATACGATGTTACAGGAAAAAAGATTAAAGAAACAAATAAAAGTATTATTAACCTAAATAATTTTAAAAGAGGGTTATATATAATGAAAATTTATACAAAATCTTCAAATGTTTTTACTTCAAAGGTTATTAAAAATTAGAAATGAAAACGTGTTGTAACAATCTGTATAGTTAATGGCTACAAAGTGCTAGCTTTAAGGAAATGATTTTTAATAAATATTGTTGCTTTTTGAAAGTTATAGATTTTTAACACGCCACTAACCATACAGTTTAACGTTGGTACACATATGAAAAAGGAACTTTTAATAATATTATTTCTTACAATAAACCTTTGTTTTTCTCAAACAAGCACTGAACAAATTGAGTTATCTGATAGTGCATTGGAATTGACTAAACAGGATGTGATTTACGATCCAAGTTATTTTTCGATAGACTATCCAAACGGAGATGTTCCGAGTGGTAAAGGTGTTTGCACAGATGTGGTGATAAGAGCGTATCGGAAAATTGGAATTGACTTACAAAAAGAGGTTCATATTGATATGAAATCTAACTTTAGTTCATATCCGAAAATTTGGGGACTTAAAACGACTGACAAAAATATAGACCACAGAAGAGTTCCAAATTTAATGACCTTTTTCAAAAGAAAAGGAGCCGAAAAAATCATAACTCAAAGTGGAGAAGATTATATGCCCGGAGATATTGTTTGTTGGAATCTGGGCGGAGCAATTACTCATATCGGAATTGTAGTTGATAAAAAATCCAAAGACGGAAAACGGAATTTAATTGTTCACAATATTGGTGGAGGACAAGTTTTAGAAGATTGTCTTTTTGATTATAGAATAATCGGACATTATCGATACGGAATATAAAAAACGTGTGCCAACAACGTGCATAATTTATTGCTGGTTGATTTTCCTTGCGGAAAATCCTCGGACACTTCCAATGTTGGTTGTTTTTTTAGTATTATTAGTCTAATAACGTCGCAACAAAATCATGCACAAACAAGTTGTCGCTAATTAAAAACAAACTAATATTATGAATTTAAAATTTCTGAAAATACTATTCTCTATTTTATTTTAACATTTAATTTGAGTTGTTCATCTCAAGAAACAGAAGAAATAGAGGAAACATCTGAAAAAGTATTAATTGATATTGGAGACTCATTAACTGCTGGATCTGGAGGAGATGGAAACAGTATGTCAAAAGTCGCTACTGATTTATTAGGAAAAGAATGGATTGTAAAAAATATGGGGGTTGGAGGAGAAAATACTTTAACTATTGGTGCAAGATATGGGGGAATACCTATGTATATAAAAGAGTCTATTATAATACCAAAAGATGGATCAAAAGTTGAAATATCTTCAGGTTTATACAGCAGTTATAATGATAAAAATGTTTTACCATTATTACAAGGTTCAGCAGGTATAAATCCTTGTAAAATAGATACTATCCAATGCAAATTAACAAGAAATCAAAATAAATACTACATTAATAGAATTAGTCCTATTTCAACTGATTATAAAACTAAAGAAAACTCTACCTTGTATACTTCATTATCTAGTGAGAAAGAAGGAATTTTAACTGTTTTTATTGGCCAAAATGGAGGTTATTCATCCCCAAGTGAATTACTAAATCAAATAGATTTATTTGTTGAACATAAAGGTGATGATAATGTTATTATAATAACCTCGCATGGAAACTCTACAACAGAAATAGTCAAACTAGTAAGGGATAAATATAAATCAAAATATATTGACTTAAGAAAATATATGACAACCAAAGCAATTTATGATGCGATAGAATTTGGTTTATTACCAAATAATGGAGAATATCCAACTGCTGAGGATTTAGAAAGAATGGGTAAAAATCAAACTCCTAAAACATTATTAAAAGATGGAATACACTTTAATTCAATCGGCTACGAATTATTAGGACGAATTAGATATAAAAAAGGAAAAGAATTAGGATATTGGTAAAACTAGCTACAACAACGTATATAATTTATTGCTAGTTCTAGCCTATTTACGAAAATCCTCGCGGATTTTCTATTAGGTTTGTATTTGCTAAATTAGGTGCTTAAAACACGCAACAAACCATATACAAACA
>CAJXSU010000052.1 GCA_913061465.1 uncultured Flavobacterium sp. | reverse complement strand
TTTTTTGATCTCCTACATTTACTGAATAGGCTCCAATATGCTGTGTAATTCCTCCTGATTCACCCTCAATAACATTTGCTTTTCTAATATAATCTAATAGTGATGTTTTCCCGTGGTCAACGTGACCCATCACAGTAATAATAGGTGCACGACCAACTAAATCTTCTGGCTTATCAATAACTTCCTCAATTGATTCTTCTACTTCAGCACCAACAAATTCAACAGTATGATCAAATTCTTCTGCTACGATTTTAAGAGTCTCGGCATCTAAACGTTGGTTCATTGTAACCATCATCCCTAACATCATACATGCAGAAATGATTTCTGTGACAGCTACTTCCATCATCGTAGCAACCTCACTTACAGTAACAAACTCAGTAACTTTTAAGACTTTTGACCCTAGTACCTGTGCTTCAGTTTCAGCATCTGATAATTCTCTATGAGCATCTCTTTTATTTCTTCTATATTTAGCACCTTTCCCTCTGGAGGATTTCCCTTGAAGTTTCTCCAAAGTTTCTCTAACTTGTTTTTGTACTTCTGCCTCAGTAAGCTCTCTTTTAACAGGCGCTGGCCTTCTTTGAGCATTTCCTCCTCTTGTTCCTCCTGGTCTTCCTGAACCTGGTCTTGTTCCACCCGGCCTTCCTACTCCTGAAGTTCTATTTTGACCCCCTTGACCTGGAGATCCTGGCTTACTAATCCTTTTTCTTTTTCTTTTAGAAGCATCGTTTTTGGCAGTGGCTTTTGATTTATCTTCAGGCTTTTTCTTAGCCTTTTCAAATTGCTTAAGATCAATCTTTTTACCTGTTAACTTTGGGCCATCAAGTTTTTTATATTGTGTCTTTATGGTTTCTGATTGCTCTGAAGATTCAGTAGACTCAGATTCTTCAGTTTTCTCGGATACAACCTCTGGTTTTGACTCTAATACTTCTGGTTTTTCAGAGATAGTCTCTTTTTGCTCAGAAGATTCAGACGGATTTACGTCTGTTTTTTGAGGAGCTTCTTGCACCTCCTTTTTCTTGGCTTGAATCACATCAAGTGATACAGCTTCTTTTTTATCTTCCTTAGCCTCGGATTGTTGGTTAACAACAGGGTTGTTTTTTAGTTCTGCTTTTTTTGGAACTATATCTATCTTCCCTACAGTTTTAATTTTAAGCTTTTCTGCTTTGGCTCTTAATACTTCCTCTTTTTTTTCGTCTTCTAACCTTTTGCTTTCAATCTTAGCCTCCAACTCAAGCCTAATTGCCTCTTTCTCTTTTCGTTTTTCTTCACCAACTTCCTTAGATGCTGCTTTTTTGTTGGCATCTGTTTCAAAACCGTCTTGAAGTATCTGATAAATTTCACTTGATATTTTTGCAGTAGGTCTTGCTTCGATCTGATGACCGTTTTTGGCAAGATATTCTACAGCTCTATCAAGAGAAATATTTAATTCTCTCAGCACCTTATTAAGCCTCATTGTTCTACTTTCCGACATATACTCCTGTTATCCTTTTATTTGTAAAAGTATTATTTTTTATTGAAAATTTAATCCTCGAATTCTTCTTTTAGGATTCTTTGTACATCTAGGATTGACTCCTCTTCTAAATCTGTTCTCTTTAACAGTTCTTCGACAGAAGCATCCAATACACTTTTTGCTGTATCTAAACCTATATTTTTAAATTCTTGAATGATCCAAGCTTCAATCTCATCACTAAATTCTGTCAATTCAACATCTTCTTCTTCTAGACCTTCTCTTTGAACATCTATATCGTATTTTGTCAACTCACTAGCTAAACGAATATTAACCCCTCCTTTACCAATTGCTTTTGATACTTCTTCGGGTTTTAGAAAAACATTTACACGTCCTTTCTTTCCGTTTTTCTCTTCTTCATATTCTTCAATTTCCATTGAAACAACCTTTGCAGGGCTCAGTGCTCTAGATATTAACAACTGTTCATTTTTAGTGTAATTGATCACATCAATGTTCTCATTTCCTAATTCACGAACAATCCCATGAATTCTAGAACCTTTCATCCCAACACAAGCGCCAACTGGATCTATTCTGTCATCGTAAGAATCTACAGCCACTTTTGCTTTTTCTCCAGGAATTCTAGCAACTCTCTCAACAGTAATTAGTCCGTCGAAAACTTCTGGAATTTCTTGTTCAAATAATTTTACCAAGAATTCAGGTGAAGTCCTAGATAATATAATTGCTGGCTTGTTACCCCTCAACTCTACTGTTTTAATAACTCCTCGAACAGAATCTCCTTTTCGAAAAAAATCTGAACGTATTTGTTCACTCTTTGGTAATACAATTTCATTTCCATCATCATCAAGTAAAATGATTGCATTATGACGTATATGATGGACTTCAGCACTATAGATATCTCCTTCTAATTCCTTAAAATGTTTGAAAATATTTGTACTGTCATGTTCTTGAATTTTTGAAATTAAATTTTGACGGAGCGCTAATATTGCTCTTCTCCCAAGATCATAAAGCTTTACTTCTTCGGAAACATCCTCACCAATCTCAAAATCGGGTTCAATTTTTCTAGCTACTGAAAGTTCAATTTCTTCATTATCGTCTTCTACTTCATCATCCGCCACAACAACTCTGTTTCTCCAAATTTCTAAATCTCCTTTATCAGGATTGATAATGATATCAAAATTTTCATCTGACCCAAATTTACGGTTTAAAGCTGCTCTAAAAACCTCTTCTAAAATAGACATGAGTGTTACTCTGTCTATACTTTTCATGTCTTTGAATTCTGAAAACGAATCTATTAATGCTATATTTTCCATTGCATGTTCTTCTTAAAATGTAATCTTCACTTTTGCTTCTTTTATACTATCAAATGCTATTAGAGCATTTTTTTCAACAGTTACTTTTCCTTTACCAATCGGTTTCGGTTCTCTTGTCTTCCAACGCAAAAAAATTTCTTTATCATTGGCACTTATGAGTGTTCCTTCTAACTCTTCATCGCCAGTCTTTACTTTTAATATCCTATTGATATTCTTTAGATATTGTCTTTTAACTGAAAGCGGATGAGATATGTCTGGTGATGTAACCTCCAGTCCAAAATCTTCTTCTTCTCGATCAAGGTTGTGCTCTACATGTCTGCTAATTCGCATACATTCTTTAATTGAAATACCTTGATCACCGTCTACAATAACTTTTATCCTATTTCCTACTAAAAAAGATAGTTCAATTAAAAACAAAGAATCGTTCTCTGATATGGCTTCGTTTACTAATTTTTTAACTACATTTTGATCCATACCTAAGGATATAAAAATAGGGGACTTATTGTCCCCTTCTTCTTCGTTTTTATTTATTTACGGTGCAAATATAGTAACTTGTTACTTAATAACCAAATTGCTTTTTCTCATTTTTATTTGTATATTTAATTAGTTCTAATAAGGTGGACTTAGTCACAAATAAACAACATTTTCTATGTATAAAATTTTAGTCCCCGTAGACTTTTCTAAAAAATCAGAATTCGCTGTAAAAATGTCAGCACAAATTGGCAAAAAAATCAAAACTGAAATTCACCTCCTGCATCTGGTTGAATTACCTTCGGGGATTGTAGACATGGGCGCTGGCAGCAATTTTAGTATCCCAGCTAGTATGATGTATTTGAGAAAAGTAAAAGAAAAAATAATACACTTAAAAAACACATTTTTTGATAGTGATCAAATTATTAAATATTCTATAAAATTTGAGAACCCTTTCGAAGGAATTAGGGATTATGCAATGAAAATTGATGCAAACCTCATTGTTATGGGGTCTAAGGGTGTATCTGATTTTGAAGAAATGATCATTGGATCTAATACAGAAAAAGTTGTTAGAACATCTAACATTCCTGTTATCGTTGTGAAAACTAATACCAATAAATTTAAATTTAAAAAGTTAATTTTTGCTTCTAATTATGATGATGAAAATAAAGTTGCGTTTAAAGACTTTCTAGCATTTGCAAAAAAATTTAATAGTCAAATTCATTTATTAAAAATAAATACAGTTAGCAATTTTGAAAGTTCATACGCTACACATAAAAAAATCAAAAATTTCATCAAAGATTTTGATATACAGCGAAAAACTATAACTATTTATAATGATGTATCAGTTGTCAAAGGAATCACAAATTTTGCAAAAGAAATTGATGCTGATCTGATTTCATTAACCACACACGGAAGAAGTGGGTTGTCAAGTCTATTTAATGGCAGTATAGCCAAAAGTGTTTCAAAAAATGTTTTACGCCCTGTGATAACTTTTAAGATATAGCTATATAAAAATAAAAATCCCATTCTTAGAACGGGATTTTAAATGTTGGCCTACAAGGACTCGAACCTTGAATGTCGGTACCAAAAACCGGTGTGTTACCAATTACACCATAGGCCAATAAATTTGATAACGGCTGCAAATTTAAATCAAAGTTTTTATCCTGCAAATCTTTTTAATACTTTTTTATTTTTAACAAAGTTTTACAATCTCAATATACTTTATACCGCCCTGTTAAACGTTTAATCTCTGATAAATCACTAAATTCGCCATTACATTTTATAAAATATGACATCAGAAAACTTTAAAAAATGGAATCTCATCCTAGGATGGACTACTTTTGCTATAGCACTAATAACATATTCTCTTACCCTAGAACCTACCGTGAGTGCATGGGATTGTGGGGAATACATATCTACATCTGTAAAATTAGAAGTTGGGCATCCTCCAGGAGCCCCACTATTTCAAATGCTGGGTGCTTTCTTTGCAATGTTTTCTAGTGAACTTACTGAAATTGCAAAAATGGTGAATTTTATGTCTGCTTTAGCCAGTGCGTTTACTATTCTTTTTATGTTCTGGACCATTACCAACTTGGGTAAAAAACTAATAACTATATCAAGTACAATAACTGAAGGTTCGTCTATTGCGATACTTGGAAGCGCTCTAGTAGGTTCACTAACCTACACCTTCTCAGATAGTTTTTGGTTTAGTGCTGTAGAGGGTGAAGTTTATGCAATGTCTTCATTTTTAATGGCAATATTATTCTGGCTTGGTTTAAAATGGGAAAGTGAAATTTATACTCCAAGGGGGCATAAATGGCTTGTGATTATAAGTTTTGTAGTAGGGCTGTCTTTTGGTGTTCATATTCTATCGCTACTTGTTATTCCTGCGATATTTTTGTTGTATTTTTTTAAAACTTACCCTACCATAAATTTAAAAACCACAACTTATGCCTCTATAATTTCAATATTTGTATTAGCATTTGTTTTTAAATTTTTATTTCCATTTACTTTAAAATTCTTCAGTGCCTCTGAATTGTTTTTTGTTAACTCAATAGGTTTACCCTATAATTCAGGATCGGTAATCGCCGGATTTTTATTAATTGCTTTATTTTATTTTGGACTTAACTATACTAAAAAAAAGAAAAAAATTATTGCCAACACCTTGCTGCTTTCCATTCTATTTATAATGATTGGTTTTTCATCGTGGATAATGCTTCCCATTAGAGCTAACACAAATACAACAATAAATGAAAATAACCCCTCCAGTGCCAGAGAGTTATTAGCATATTACAATCGTGAGCAATATGGTGATGCAAATGTATTTTATGACACTTACTATTCACATAGCTATAACAGGGACGTTGACAGAGACAAGCCCTTGAAGGATGACAAGCCTAAATATGAAAAAAGAAATGGTAAGTACGAAATTGTGAATAAATACAAAGATGTATTGCCAAATGCATCAGACAAACATAAAGGGTTTATTCCTAGAATGACAAATCCGGCTGCAGAAAAAATGTATAAAAATATTGCTGGCATTCCTCAGAACAGCTCTAGAAGACCCACATTCGCAGAGAATATAAAATTCATGATTAGCTATCAATTTGGTTACATGTATGGTCGTTATTTTATGTGGAATTTTTCTGGTAGACAAAATGATGTTCAAGGACAATTAGACAGATACAATGGAAATTGGTTAAGCGGGGTTAAGTTTATTGATGAGGCAAGATTGGGTCCACAAACTAATTTACCATCAGATGTGGAAGAAAACAAAGGAAGAAATATTTATTTTATGCTGCCTTTTTTATTAGGTTTAATTGGGCTATTATATCATATAAAGTGGGATAAGAAAAACTTTTTTGTGCTATTTATGTTTTTTGCATTTACAGGATTTGCTATTATCTTTTACACAAATCCAAAGCCTTTTGAGCCTAGGGAAAGAGATTATGCCATCGTAGGTTCATTTTATATATATGCTATATGGGTAGGTTTTGGTGTATTAGCACTTTATGAATATTTCAAAAATTTTGCGAATAAAAAAATGGTTGCAATTACTGTTTCAATTGCTTCTCTCCTAGCTGTCCCCGCACTCATGGGTTTTGAAAATTGGGATGATCACGATAGATCAAACAGATACACCACCCATTTAAATGCACAATCATATTTAGAATCTTGTGACTCTAATGCTATAATGTTTACCATTGGAGACAATGACACATTCCCTTTATGGTATATGCAGGAGGTTGAAGGGGTTAGAACAGATATTAAACTTGTTAATACTAGTCTTTTTGCTACCGATTGGTATATCGATCAAATGAAGCGAGCTACCTATGATGCACCTCCAATTCCATCACAATTAAAGCACGATGATTATAAAGTTGGAAGCCTAGACGCTGCTTACTATTTTGAGGAATTATTCCCCACACTGAAAGATTCTATTCTTCCAATAAAAGATTATATGCAATGGATAGAAAGTAAAAATAAAGTTACTTTTTTTGATATTGATGGAGATGGTAATGAAGAGAAAGTCTTGCCAACGAGAAAAATTAGAATTCCAGTAAACAAGCAAAATGTTCTAGAATATGGAATAGTTGCAACTAAAGATGCAGATAAAATTGTAGACTACATAGATATTGAAATTGGAAGGGGTATTGCTAAAAACAGAATTTTAATGCTTGATGTTCTTGCAAATTTTGATTGGAAAAGACCCATTTATTTTACTGGTGGCGCTTTTGCTGACGAAGAATACATTTGGTTGAAGGATTTTTTACAACTTGACGGAATGGCTTATAAATTAGTTCCCATAAAAACCCCAATGAATATTGTAAATTCAGACGGAACCATCACTAAGAAAAGCCCTTTTGATATGGGCCGTATTGATCCAGAAAAAATGTATGCCAATATTAAAAAATTAAATTGGAGAAATATTAATGACGGAAAAATATATTTAGACGAACAAACAAAAAAGAGTTCAATTTCATTACGCAATAATTTAATGCGTCTTTCTGATGCTTTTGCAGCAAAGGGTGATACTTTAAAAGCCATAGAAATATTAGATTTATCAATTGAAAAGATGCCAATACGAGACTTTGGCCATTTTAGTTTATCGGTTGGCTATCCAGAAATGTATTATTTGTTAGAACAAAACGAAAAAGCAAGAGCTGCTGCTGAAACTTTAATCAAAATCTTTAAAGAGCAACTTATTTGGTTAGCAGAATTTCCTGCTGAAAACTCAGATTTGATTTTTGAAGAAATAGATAACAATTTGCTGATGTATCGAAATATTATTGCTACACAGATAGACAGATTTGATTTAGATGAGCAATACAAAACTTCAAAACAAGACGAATTTATAGAAACTGTAAAATTATTTAGTCATCTTATGCCTGAAGAATAAAAGTTTTATGAAATTTTATACCATTAAAACGCCAATAATAATTCAGAAATTTTTTTCCAATTATTATTGGCGTTTTTCTTCTTCTGTAAAAGAAATCTATCTAACTTTTGATGACGGTCCAACTCCAGAAATAACCACTTATGTTTTAAATGAATTAAAAAAACATAAAGCAAAGGCAACTTTCTTTTGTATTGGAAAAAATGTAAAAAAATATCATACTATTTATGAGAAGATTAAAAAAGAAGGACACTCCGTTGGCAATCACACATACAATCATTTAAATGGCTTCAAAACTAATAAGACAGGTTACATAGAAAACATTCAAAAAGCTGCAAAACTTATCAAATCTAACTTATTTAGGCCTCCTTATGGAAGATTAAAACCATCGCAAGCAAGGTCAATTACTAATAAGGGATACAAAATAGTTATGTGGGATGTACTTAGTGCGGATTTTGACACTAGTATAACTCCAGAAAAATGTCTAAAAAATGTTCTCAATAAAGCTTCAAGTGGTAGTATTATTGTAATGCATGATAGCCATAAAGCAAAAGATAAAGTCTTTTATGCACTTCCAAAAATTCTAAGTTATTTTACTGAAAAAGGATATATATTTAAATCAATAGATTAAAAATATTGCTGAACTAAACCAATTAAAGTATTAGCATCTTGCTCTCCTGTTTGCCTCCATTTCATTTCCCCATCTTTATAAATCATAAAAGTTGGATTTCCCTTGACACGGAGTGCTTCAGCTAACGGCTCATTCTTTTTTATATCTATCTTAATTACTTTTGCTTTATCACCTAAAGCAGCAGCTACATCTCGAAGAGTATCAATACTATTGTCTGCATCTTCCCAATCAAAATAAAAATCTATTAAGACCGGTTCTTCAGCACTAATTAATTCACCAAACTTTGTCATTTTAAAACATTTTTCTTAGCGAAGAATTGCATTTAAATGCATTTTCTTTCCTACAAATATAACATTTCTATTGAATTGACCTGATTATCAACCTTTTTTCAGTTCAATCACTGTAATTTCTGGCCAAATACCTACCCTTCCAGGAAACGCATGATAGCCAAAACCTCTGTTTACATTAATGAACCTACCATATTCGTTGTATAGCCCTGCCCATTGCTTGTAAACATATTTGGATGGACTCCATTTAAACCAACCAGGAATCTCAATTCCCATCTGTAATCCATGGGTATGCCCACTTAATGTTAGATGGTAATTAAAATCATCTTGTTTAACTTCAGCATCCCAATGAGATGGATCATGAGACATCAATATTTTAAAATCTTCTTTATTAATACCTTCAGATGCTTTTGTAAGGTCTCCTGCTTGTTTAAAATTCTTACCCCAATTTTCAACTCCTATTAAGGAAATTTTTTGTCCATCTTTTTCTATGTAGCGATTTTCATTACACAATAAATCAAAGCCTATCTTAGGATGAATCTTTTTTATTTCTTGAAATTGTAGTATTTTTTCTTCTTTACTAATTCCTCTTATATATTCTGCATAATCATGATTTCCTAGCACAGAATATTTTCCAAACGGTGCACTCAAAGAGCTAAACATTTCAATCCAATTATCCATTTCACTTGCCATATTATTTACAATATCTCCTGTAAACAACAATAAATCAGAATTTTGATTATTGATCATATCAACACCGTACTGAATTTTCTTTTTATTGGTAAAACTTCCCGAATGAATATCAGAAATTTGAGTAATCGTAAATCCATCAAAAGCGTCTGGTAAATCTTTAAAAGACAATTGATACTTTAATACCTTATAATTATACCTTCCTTGAATAATCCCATATAAGAATGAAGTAAAAGGAATAGCTGCTAAGACAAGAGCTAATTGAGAGATAAATTTACGTCTCCCCGGAATTGGCTGTGTTGAGTTATTACTAAGCCAAGATATAAATTTATAAAAAACTCGAATAATATCCTCCCCAAAGAGCACTACAAGAATAAATATTTTGGGAATTAAAATAGTAATTATCATCCCTGTCGCCATTTGAAACTGACTCGTTTGACCTGAATTACTTGGTGTAGTGAAAATAACATACAATAAATTAAGATAAACCACTATACCTATAGTCATCCAAACCCACCTAACAATTCTATTTTTTGTGACAGTTTTAACTGCTTGAAAAGCATAATATTCAAGAATAAAAATAATTGCGGAAGCTATTAATAAAGGGACTACCCATCGTGGCATAATTGTATTTTTAAAAGACCATAAATATACTTCAAAATAAAAGTCATAATTTTAAGATGATGTTAAAGTTTTCTTTATAAGAATGAAATAAAAATAGGCCTCTGTAATTTATCTTATCTATTATTCAACTAAATAATTTTAAGCTCATAACTATTAACAATTTTAAAAAATTATTGACTTAAAAAAATTAATATTTTGTAGTTTTATCAAAACAACTTTAACCTCATGCCAAATAAAAAACGTCTTTTTTTACTTGATGCTTTTGCTCTAATTTTCAGAGGGTATTATGCGTTTATTAAAAATCCTAGAATTAATTCAAAAGGAATGGATACTTCTGCTATTTTAGGTTTCACTAACTCTTTACTTGATGTAATAAAAAGAGAAAAACCAGACCTTTTAGCAGTTTGTTTTGATAGAGGTGGAAGTGTTGCTAGAACTGAAGCATTTCCTGAATATAAAGCCAATCGCCAAGAAACTCCTGAAGCAATTAAAATTGCAGTTCCAATAATAGAAAATATTTTAAAAGCTATGAAAATTCCAGCAGTTGTTTTAGCTGGTTATGAAGCCGACGATATTATAGGAACACTAGCTAAAAAAGCAGAAAAAGAGGGGTATCAAACTTTTATGGTTACACCTGATAAAGATTTTGCACAATTAGTTTCTGAAAATATTTTTATGTATAGGCCTAGATTTGGCGGTGGCTATGAAACATGGGGAATACCAGAGGTTCAAGAAAAGTTTGGTGTTGAAAGACCTGAACAAGTTATTGATTTTCTAGGAATGATGGGAGATTCTGTAGATAATATTCCAGGATTACCAGGGGTAGGAGAAAAAACTGCAAAAAAATTCTTGGCCCAATACGGCTCCATGGAAAAATTGTTAGAAAATACTGCAGATCTTAAAGGTAAGATGAAGGAAAAAGTTGAGGCTTCTAAAGAATTAGGTATTCTTTCTAAAGAACTCGCTACCATAATGCTAGATGTTCCTGTTGATTTTCTGGAGGAACAATTTCAAATGTGTATGCCAGATATTGATGCTACTAAAGAAATTTTTAATGAATTAGAATTTAGAAGACTCACTGATAATTTTGTTAAAACTTTTACTACAGCAACAGAAGTAAATTCTACTGAAATTACAAACCCCACACAAACAATAAATACTAAAAAAATCATTTCCAAACCACAAGAAAATCAAAATGGCCAGTTTGATTTATTTGCTACACCTGGTTCTGGAAATGTATCAGAGGAAGAGAGTATTCGAGGATATAAAACTATTACAACCTCTAATCATTTTTATCAACACATAAATACCCCGCTATCTAGAAAATTATTGCTTAAAAAATTACAAAAACAAACTTCAGTTTGCTTTGATACAGAAACAACTGGATTAAAGGCTTTAGAGGTTGAACTCATTGGAATTTCTTTTTCATGGGAAATTGGAAAAGGGTATTATGTATCATTTCCAGTAGACCAAATTGAAACAAAAACAATCTTAGAAGAGTTTCGAAGTTTTTTTGAAAATAAATCAATTGAAAAAATAGGTCATAACCTAAAATATGATATTAAAGTTTTATCAAATTATGAAATGCCTGTTAAAGGACCCTTATTTGATACAATGATAGCTCATTATTTAATTAATCCTGATATGCGTCATGGAATGGACATTTTGGCTGAAACCTACTTAAATTACCAGCCAGTATCTATCACAAAATTGATTGGAAAGAAAGGAAAGAATCAATTATCCATGCGAGATATTCCTCTTAATGATCAAACAGAATATGCTGTTGAAGATGCAGACATTACACTTCAATTGAAAGAACATTTTGATGAAGAGTTAATAAAAGGAAATGTTAGTAAACTTTTTAAGACTATTGAATTACCACTTGTCTCAGTATTAACCGCTATGGAAATTGAAGGAATTAATTTAAATACTGATTTCTTAAGAGAGCTATCAATTCATTTGACAAATGACATCAATCGTTTAGAAAAAGATATTTTTGAACAGGCTGGTGAAGAATTTAATATAGCATCCCCAAAACAATTAGGAATTGTCCTTTTTGAGAATATGAAATTAGTCGATAAACCAAAAAAAACAAAGACAGGCCAATACTCTACAGCTGAAGATGTACTCTCCAATCTATCTAAAGATCATCATATAATTGCTAATGTCTTAGAGTATAGACAATTTAAGAAATTACAAAGCACATATGTAGACGCCCTCCCTAACGAAATTAATCCCAATACAAGTCGAGTTCACACTTCATATGCACAAGCAGTCGCTGCGACAGGGCGATTGAGTTCTACAAATCCAAATCTTCAAAATATACCTATTAGGACAGAAAGAGGAAAACAAGTTAGAAAAGCATTCATTCCAAAAGATGAAAACTACGTTCTTCTCGCTGCAGATTATTCACAAATAGAATTAAGAATTATTGCTGCCTTAAGTGATGAAGAAACTATGATTGAAGCTTTTAAAAATGGTGAGGACATTCATGCATCTACAGCAGCGAAAGTCTTTAATGTTCCTATCAATGAAGTAACCAGAGAACAAAGGAGTAACGCTAAAACAGTTAACTTTGGTATTATTTACGGGGTTTCTGCATTTGGACTGAGCAACCAAACGGATTTAACAAGGAAAGAATCAAAAGAATTAATTGATTTATATTACGAAACTTATCCAAAGCTTAGAAATTACATGTCTGCACAAGTAGATTTTGCAAGAGATAATGGTTATGTAGAAACCATTTTACAACGTCGCAGATATTTAAAAGATATTAATTCCAGAAATGCGATTGTGAGGGGTGCTGCTGAGAGAAATGCTGTAAATGCTCCAATTCAAGGGTCTGCAGCAGACATTATAAAATTAGCAATGATTAATATCTTTAGACGATTTGAGAATGAAGGCTTTAAATCAAAAATGTTGCTGCAAGTTCATGATGAATTGGTATTTGATGTCCATAAGGATGAATTAGATATTATTAAACCGATTATAAAATATGAAATGGAGAACGCTTTTAAAATGATTGTCCCTCTAGATGTAGAAATGGGTATTGGTAAAAATTGGCTAGAAGCACATTAAATTAATAAAAAGCTATAAATTTTCAGTATTTTGCTTCATTTTCAACATTTTAAAAAAGATATTTCTGGAATTCAAATTCCAGATAAATTTACATTCCCATTTTACTATGAGCCAAATTTATTGGCTAAAATAGCCGCAAAAGAACTTCAAGAATATCTCGAAAAACAAACAGAATTTAAGCATGATTTTGGGATTAAAAATTCAACAGCAAAAAATGCTATTGGAAAAATGTTTGGTGTTTTAATCGTTAAAAATACAGATGGCGCTCTTGGATATTTAGCTGCATTTTCTGGCAAATTAGCTGATGAAAGTTTACCAAATAAATTTGTTCCACCAATATTTAATATGAGAACACAAGGTGGTTTCTATGAACAAGGAGAGAAGGAAATTGAAAGAATTGGAGAAAAAATTCAACTAATTAAAAAAGATAAAAGCTATTTATTGAGTAATAAATTACTTGAGAAACATATTAAGTATGTGGAAGAGGATTTATCCTTTCAAAGGAAAAAAATGAGAATCTCAAAACTTACGCGAAAACATCAAAAAAAAGAAGCTCGCTTAAAGTTAGATGACAAAAATTTTGAAGTTTTCACAAAAAAATTGATACAAGAAAGCTTTAACGATCAGTTTTTTTATCGAGAACTCCAAGAATATTATGATAATAAAATAAAAAAAATTAAGAATGGTCTTTTAGTATTTGAAAATAATATTGAGGAACATATTTACAACAGAAAGAAAATTTCGAAAACTCTTCAAAACACCTTATTTCAAAAATATCAATTTTTAAATCAACAAAAAGAACAGAAAGGGTTATTGGATATATTTGACAACTCTTCTATTAAACCTCCTGCAGGATCAGGTGACTGTTGTGCTCCGAAGTTACTACAATATGCTTTTCAACATCAATTAACCCCTGTAGCAATGGCAGAATTTTGGTGGGGTATTTCACCAAATTCTGAAATCAGGAAGCATGAAAATTTTTACCCATCATGTCAAAGTAGATGTAAACCTATTTTAAAGCACATGTTAGAGGGAGTGAAAATGGATGAAAACTTATTACTTAAAAGTCTATCTAAAAATCTAGAATTAAAGATTATTTTTGAAGATGATGACCTTATCATTATTAACAAACCACCAGAGTTTTTATCTGTTCCCGGAAAAGAAATAAAAGATTCTGTATATACAAGAATAAAACAAAAATATCCATCTGCTACCGGACCCATAATTGTTCACAGACTAGATATGTCTACTTCGGGGATCTTAGTTCTTACAAAAACTAAACAAGCAAATAAAATTCTTCAAGATCAGTTTATTAAACGAACTGTAAAAAAGAGATATGTAGCACTTCTCTCTGGTAAACTCACCAAAAAAAATGGCACCATTAGACTTCCTTTAAGACTTGATCTAAATGATAGACCCAGGCAATTAGTAGACTTTGTAAATGGAAAAAAAGCTGAAACCAATTGGACTGTTATTGCTCAAAATACTAAGCAAACTCGTATTCACTTTTATCCAATTACTGGCAGAACTCATCAACTAAGAGTTCATGCCGCTCATAAAGATGGATTAAACTTACCAATTATTGGAGATGATTTGTATGGAACAAAACAAGATAAGTTGTATTTACATGCTGATTTTATTGAGTTTACACACCCAACTTCAAAAAATAAAATTAGCTTTACTGTACCCTCTGATTTTTAAAAATTACTATTTGAAATTATTTTTACTAAAAAGTAAAAGTAGCACGCTAAAACTACATGTTTACTGTTTGTCAATCAAATAATTAATAGTACATTTGCACTCCTTTTTTAAGG
>CAJXSU010000051.1 GCA_913061465.1 uncultured Flavobacterium sp. | reverse complement strand
GGTGACCAGCCTTTGCTAAATAGCAAGCAGCAGATAAAGAAGAAAATCCAGAGCCAATTATTTGTATATTTTTACTCATTAATTATATTTATAACAAATATAACTATTTGTCTTACACGATTAATGATAAGTTAAACAAAACAATAATATGCTTAGAAAATTATATTTCTTTTAACAATTCAGAAATTGAGGGGTATAGAGAGATCTTAGATTTAAAATTATTAGAACTAAACTGCATTACTTTTTTACCTATAGCAATAAGAGAATGTGATGATAGGCTAATAATATTATCCATAGTATTAAAATATTCAACAATATCATCATCATAAGGTCTGACAGTCATGGAAGCAACAAAAGTAATTTTATCATGAATGTCAAAAAATATATTTAGATTATTTAGAGGTAGGTTTTGACCCAAATATATTGTTCTATGTCCACGAAGAACAAGTTCATAGTTTAAATACAATAAGCCTAACTCATGAATTTCGTTCGCAGGAAGAAACAATATAAATACATTGTCACTCGAAATTTTAGTGTATTTGAGTTCATCAGTATTAATTTGAATTTTTTGAGTGATTAAGTTTGATATAAAATGTTCGTGAACTGGAAGTATGGTTTCAGTTTGCCACAACAAACCTAGATGTTCCAAAAAGGGGATAAAAACTTCATTAAATATTTCTCTGAAATTTTTTTTGTCTAGCAACTTATTATAAGTAGTATTAAATGATACTTTATCAAATTTAAACATTGATAATTTTAAAGAATTTATAGCGTCATCATTTATTGTTGTATTGAGTGCCAAATCTCTAGCAGTGATGTTTATATGTTCATCACTCATCTTAGAAATTTTAGAAATCTTATAATTATTATTATTTAATAATACAATATTTAAAAGCTTCTGTAAATTTTGATGTGAATAATATCTAATGTTTGTTTTAGATCTTTCAGGAGATAATAAATTATAACGCTTCTCCCATATACGAATAGTATGAGCCTTGATTCCTGAAATATTCTCTAAATCACGAATACTGAAATTCTTTTTTATGTTATCCAAAAACAATTTTTTTTATAAAATTATAGCTTTAAAGGTAATATTTAATTTTAAAAAATAAAATAATTGTAACTTTTTGGTATAATTAGAGACTTATAGAAAACTAAAAAATCAATAGTGCAAACTCAGTTAGAGAAAAACTTCTTGAATGATTTTGAAAAAAATCAAAATATTGTTCATAAAATTTGTAGGATATATACTACAAATCAAGATCAACATAATGACTTATTTCAAGAGATCACCATTCAAATTTGGAAAAACTATTCTAAGTTTAGGGGAGAGTCAAAGTTTAGCACATGGATGTATAGAGTTTCTTTAAATACTGCTATTACTTTATATAGAAAGTCAAGTCGTAGAATAAAAACTCAAGATTTTAGTGAGGTAAGTTTTAAGATAAAATCTATTGATTATGACGATACAAAAGACGAACAGCTAAAGGCTTTATATGGTGGAATTCGGGAATTAAATGATATTGAAAAAGCTTTAATTTTTCTATATTTAGAAGACAAGCCTTATAAAGAAATTGCCAATACTCTAGGTATTTCAGAAGTAAATGCTAGAGTGAAAATGAATCGATCAAAAGAGAAACTTAGAAAAATATTAAACCCGTAAAATTTAACATATGGAGTTAGGTAATTACAAAAAAGTTTGGAAGAACCAGCCTGAAGAAAAAAACAAAATTTCTGCCTTAGAGATTTATAAGATGACACAATCAAAATCTACGTCAATAGTAAAGTGGATTTTTATCATTGGACTCCTTGAATTTGCTTTTTGGTTTGCCTTAAATTATATAGGAACAAATAATGGTGCATTAGCCCCTTATGAGGAACTAAATCTAATTAAATTTATAGATAATATTAACTATTTCCATTATGTTATAGTTGTATTATTTCTTGTACTATTCTATAAAAATTTTTCATCAATATCTTCAATAGACAACACAAAAACGTTAATAACAAATATCTTATTGGTTAGAAAAACAGTAAAATGGTATGTATATTATAATTTGATAAACGTGATCGTTTTTTCAATTATTTTAAACATTTTAATTTTTAACACACCTAACGGATTTAATATTATTTCAGGTATTGATAATGAAAGTCTCAATCAAGAACACATGATGTCAGTTTTTATAATAGCACAAATAGTAGTTATAGCCTTTATGATACTAGTATTGTGGCTTTTTTACTACCTTCTCTATGGAATTCTATTAAAAAAATTAAATAAAAATTATAAGGAATTAATAAAATTGAACGAAATAAATTAAAAAAAGCCTCTGATTCTCAGAGGCTTTTTTTATTCTTTAAAAACCTTCAATTCGTACACTAATTTTTCTAACATCTCAAGAGAAAAATCAAGGTGAGTCACTATTCTAATTTTACCATCCCCCATTGGAGTTAATAAAATATTTTTCTTTGCCATACTGTCAATAAAATCATCAGCATTTAGACAATCTTTCACATAAAAAATTATAATATTAGTTTCAACAGGTTCTACTTTTTTCACATAGGATAAAGAATTTAAAACAAGTTCAATATCTTTTGCTTTTTTGTGGTCATCTGCCAAACGCTCTATATGATTATCAAATGCGTAAATTCCAGCAGCAGCTAAAAAACCTACTTGCCGCATTGCTCCACCAAATAATTTTCGAATACGAAGTGCTTTAGCAATGTGTACTTTAGACCCTAGTAATATTGAACCAATAGGAGCGCCCAAGCCT
Organism: uncultured Flavobacterium sp.; assembly: GCA_913061465.1. Taxonomy (GTDB): domain Bacteria; phylum Bacteroidota; class Bacteroidia; order Flavobacteriales; family Flavobacteriaceae; genus Polaribacter. The sequence goes on along the minus strand of CAJXSU010000051.1, from coordinate 12,145 downwards.
TTTGATAAACAAATTGAAATAGTATCAAATAATGCTCCATATTGTTTTGGAGTTTCATTCTTTGCCACTAACGCATTAAATAATCTTGCACCATCAAGGTGATAGTCTAAATTTTGATTTAAACATACTTGCTTAATTTTTTTTAATTCTTCAAAATCCCAACAAGCACCTCCACCTTTATTTGTTGTATTTTCTACACAAACCAATCTAGAATAGGGAACATGAATATCTGCTCTTCCTGCTGAAACAACTTTCAATTGCTCTGCTGAAAACATTCCTCTGTCTCCATCTATCAGCTTACAAGCTACCCCTGAATTAAATGCTGCTCCTCCACCCTCATAATTGTAAACATGAGCCCATTTATCACAAAAAAGCTTATCTCCTGGCTGTGTATGCAATTTTATTGCTGTTTGATTCGCCATAGTTCCAGAAGGGAAAAACAAGGCATCTTCCATACCAAAAAGATTAGCTGCTTTTTCTTGTAGTTTAGCAACTGTTGGATCACTTTTAAAAACATCGTCACCAACTTTAGCACGCATCATGGCATCCAACATGCCACTGGTTGGTCTAGTAACTGTATCACTTATTAAATCTATCTTCATTTGTTAATTATTTCCAATAGGAGAACCATCTGGAATTTTTGGAGTTATTGGTTTCTTAAATTTAGTAGGATTCTTCTTAAAATTTGAGATCATTTTAATCATATCTTTCTGATATATTTTCTGAATTCCTGTTGCTTTTGAATTGCTTAGTAATGAGCTAATTTTATCAATTTTATCATTTACAATAGCATTTACCTGCCAATACATGCTCTTGTTAGATGATAAATGAAATAAATGATTCAATACTTGGTAATTCACTATATTTTGTAATTCTTGATAATAAGGGTCTTTATTTGATTTTTGAAATGAATTTGCAATGACCTCATCTAACACCTCAACTAATCCTAGCTGACTACTATCAAGGCTTTTATGTTGAACTAGTCTTGTCACCCTCTCAGGATTCAACAACAATCCTAAAGTCATTGAAGATGCAGTTTCAACTGCGCCAAATGGATCAAAAGTAACACCAGTTTTACTTTTAAAAGATTCTCTAGTTCTTCCATAATTAAAAGCTCTTGGGGGAAATAAGTTTAATATTTTTTTAGGAATTGCAAGTTCTTCAACACTCAAAGTCTTGATCACAGAAGCTAACGCTTTTCTTTCTAATTTTCCAGGTATTCTTTTTACTATGGTATTTCCATCATCTTTTATAGCATAGGTATAGTCTAAACCACCTATTACTTTGGCAACTCCCTCAGTTTGATATCTATGTAAAAAGTATAATGGAACAAAAACATCCTCCAAAACTGAATAAGGTTGGTTTGATTTAATGTTATCTTTTGAAAAATTTGCTATGGCATTCTTTCTAATTAACAAGAGATTCTCTAATTCAACAGACACATCTGAACCGTTATCCCATAAATGAGCATAAGCATGTGCACTTCCTAAAGGCCTAGCATCTTGATCTGTAATAAAACGAGCACCATTATTAAAAGCATCATTTAATATGCTTTTTAAGTTGGCATCTTCATCTGTTTTAAATTCAGAATAAGAATATGCAATAGAAACTTTATCCCAATCTCCAATCTTTGTATCGTAGGCATCTGTAAAATCTACTTCCCCATTATTTAAAGATAGTGTTGGATGAGGATAATCCATAACTGAAGATCTACCTTTAGAACTTGCTGCAAAATTATGAGCAAGACCAATTGTGTGACCTACTTCATGAGCAGACAATTGTCTAATTCTAGCCAAGGCCATTTCTAGAGCAAACTGATCGCTTGTGTCGTCACTAGCATAAGGAGCCTTTAGTGCTTGAGCTATTAAAAAATCTTGACGAATCCGTAAAGACCCTAAACTTACGTGCCCTTTTATAATTTCTCCTGTTCTTGGATCTGAAACAGAACTTCCATAACTCCAACCTCTTGTGGACCTATGGACCCATTGAATCACATTATATCTAACATCTAACAAATCTGCATCTTCCGGCAACATTTTTACTTGAAACGCATTTGTAAATCCAATAGACTCAAATGCTTGATTCCACCATCTAGCACCATCTAAAAGTGCAGATCGAACAGGTTCTGGAGTTCCTCTGTCTAAATAATAAATAATTGGCTCTACTGCTTCACTTTTAGCAGCATTTGGGTTTTTCTTCTCTAATCTATGACGGTAAATAAATCGTTTTTTTATAGATTCATTAACAGGAGTAGCATAATCTAAATAAGACATTGCATTGGCACCTGATCTCGGGTCAAACTTTCTTGGTGAATATTTATTATCTGGTAACTCAATAAAAGAATGGTGTTGATTAACAGTTATTGAAGATGATGTTGGTACCACACTTCTTATATCATAACCCTTTGGTACTCCTTTAAAAGTAATCATTACATCAAATTCAACATTTTTAGGGAATGCTTTTGTTCTCTCTAGATTTATGGCACTTCTAGATTTGTCAAGAGTATATATACCTTGCTTTTTTGAAGATAAACGGCCGCTAACACCGTGTGCATCTCTAATAAAGAAAGAGGTTGCATCAACCAAATACTTATCATTTTTAGTTTCTTTAATTACAAAACCTTTAAGTATAGATTTAGCAAAAGCTTGTTCAACAGATTTTTTTTCTTCAATATTATCCGTAATAGCTCTGTAATATTGATTTGGTTGAATTAAAAGTAATTTATTTCCAGCTTTAATAAATTTAACTACCCTTGTATTACCTAATTGACCTCGATCTAGACCAATGTCATTAGAACCAATTCCTTCTGAAAGCGAATTCACGTACAAAAACTCTTTGTCTAGGTTTTTGATTTCTAAGAATATTTTGTCATTACCTTCATCATAATAAAATGTAAAATACCCTTCGTATTTGGTTACACTTTTATTATCCTTAAAAAATTGCGAATATCCCTGAGTAGAAAAACTCAAAAATAAAAATAATGTAATTAGTTTTCTCATGTGTAATATATTTGAATAATTGTAAAAATACAATAATTAGTAATGATTCAAAACATTCATTTATCTAGATAAATACTACAAAACTGAGCCTCTAATTTTTTTCCAAGTTTTTATCAATAAATATGAAAAAACTACTACAACAAAAGTTAAAACTATAGCTATAAAGAATTCCCCATAAATATAATTACCAATAGCAAACATTGTTGAATAAATTAAAACACACCCTAGCATCATTGCCAATATGCCATTAGGAAAACTCCATTTTTCTGAAGTTTTAATAATTGAAATTTTTGCATTATCTGCTCTAGTAACTATTTTTTTCCATCCCGGACCACCTGGTTGTGTTTTAGAATAAAAGGCAAATAGTACCTTATCTTTTTCTGGAGATGTTATATACGTAACGATCAGCCATATAACAGAGGAGCAAATAACGACAAAAGGAAATTTTAAATAGCTTGGAAATACTCCTCCAACCTCAAAAAGTGCTTTTCCTTGAGTTGTAAATGTTAAAAAAACTGAAATAACTCCTGATGCAATCATCGCTGAAATCTCTGTCCATGCATTTATTCTCCACCAGAACCATCGTAGAATAAAAATTAAACCTGTTCCAGCACCAAACATTAAAATAATTTCAAAAAGTTGTAATGCGTTTGTCAAGGACAATGCTATTAGAGAACTAACAATCATTAATAAGACAGTAGTAATTCTACCAATATTTACTAAATGCTTCTCAGATGCTTCTGAGTTTACCTGTTGTTTATAGAAATCATTGACCACATAGGAGGCACCCCAGTTTAGGTGAGTACTTATAGTACTCATATAAGCAGCAGCTAAAGAGGCTAAAACGAGGCCGAGTAAACCACTTGGTAATTTTGTTAGCATAGCAGAATATGCAAGGTCGTGACCTAATTTATCTTGTGATACCTTTGGAAATGCTTCTTGAATACTCGCTAAATCTGGATATAGTATTAGAGAGGCTAGAGCAACAATAATCCATGGCCAAGGTCTCAACGCATAATGCATGATATTATAGAAAAATGTAGCTCCAATTGCATGGTTTTCATCTTTTGCTGCCAACATTCGTTGAGCAACATATCCACCTCCACCAGGCTCTGAACCAGGATACCAAGAACTCCACCATTGAACTGCAAGTGGTATAATAAGAAGTGTGATAAATGTTTCCGTATCATCTAAACTTGGAAGAATATTTAATTTATCTTTTACATTTTCATGTGCAATTAATTTTTCCAACCCTCCTACTTCTGGAAGTCCTACAATATAATAAGCAGCACCAAAAGCACCTGCCATCGCTACAAAAAAGAGAATGAAATCTGTGTATACAACTCCTTTAAAACCACCTATAGCACTAAAGACAACTGTAATAAAACCAGCAATAACAACAGTTAATACTGGATCTAATCCTAACATTACTTGTCCAATTTTTATCGCCGCCAAAGTCACCCCAGCCATCGCCAATACGTTAAATATGATTCCTAGATATATTGCCCTAAAGCTCCTAAGAAACCGCGCAGGTTTTCCTCCATATCGTAATTCATAAAATTCAATATCTGTATTCACCCCAGACTTTCGCCAAAGTTTTGCATAAACAAAAACAGTCAATAAACCCGTAACCAAAAATGCCCACCAAACCCAGTTTCCAGAGACTCCATTAGTACGAACTATGTCTGTAACTAGATTAGGGGTATCTGTAGAAAAAGTAGTAGCAACCATGGAAAGACCTAACAACCACCAAGGCATATTTCTACCGGAAAGAAAATATTGATTGGTGTTTTTTCCTGATGTTTTTCCAACATAAATACCTATAAAAAGTATCACTGCAAAAAGTGAAAAAATAATAGTGTAATCAAAATTCGATAAGGAAATCATAATATAATTAGTTTTTTGGCCAATGTAAATTAACAGGGTGTTTTGCAAGATATTCATTCATAATGAGAATATCATCTTTTCCTGTTAAATCAGGAACATGTTCTGAAAGAGGTATTCCAACTGTGGAGGTTGGGTAAGCACGAATCATCTCTAATAGAGCAGAAGGTAATTCTTTTTCATTTCTTTCAGGATGAATAATGCAAGTTTGTAAAAATGGATAAAATACTATTCCATCAAACTTAAAAACATTCATACTTACTCGAAATTTACCATCTTTATCGTTATATTTTTCTGATTCAGAGGCTGAAGGTTTCTCTATAATCTCTTGTAAATAATTATATCGATCGACTTTCGTTAAGGCAAAGCTCTCTATGCGTTCTTGAGAATATTCTAATGCATCTCTATCATAATTTATAAATGCATTAGGGCTTTTATGGGAACGAAGTAAATTAAATGCTTTTTCACTGTATAGATTATCACAATTACAAACAACAAATTGATTTTCTTGTAACTCTGGATATTGCTCTAAAGATTGACAAACGGCATCAGCAGTTCCTAAGGGTTTTTTTCGTCCTTCAGGAATGTGCTGAAAAACATAAGAAATTGATAATCCATTAAACATATTCCTTGCCCTCTCCTCTCCGTAGTAAGTTTTAAAAAGGTCTCCTTCTTTTCCTATAACAATATAAATATTTTGTAAACCTGCTTGTTGTGCATTGTATAAAACATAATCCAACATCGGACGATCATTCAGTAAAATCAATGCTTTACTTCTTGAATTTGCTTGATATATAAGATCTTCTGAGAGTTGAGAAAGAGACGGTTTTTTCATCCTTGACGAAGCTCCTCCTGCTAGTATAATTAAATGATTTGTCATGATTCAATAATTTATTTTCACGAAGCTACTAAAACAGGATAGGCATCTTTAGCTCCAGCTTTTAAAATACTATGAATAACTCGTTGCTTATTTTCATTAGATGTAATTGCACAAATACTCCCTCCACCTCCAGAGCCAACAATTTTAGCACCATAAGCTCCAGCCTCTAATGCAGCATCAATCATATTATCAATCTTTGGGGTAGTAATCTTTAAAATATTTTTTAAAACAGAATGATGTTGATTCATCAATGCTCCTATTCTATCGTAATTTAATATTTCTTCATTCAGAGCATAAAAAGCTTCTTGAGTAATCATATGGTTTTTAATTGAAGCATAAAAGAAGGGTTTCAATTCTTCAGAAATAACATGTGAATATTTGTCAACGTCTTCAAGCACTGCAGAGTGCAATTTGAAGTCTGAATCGAACTCTTGAACAGTTCTAATTGATGCTAATGCTTTCTCTTTTAAATCTCCTAGCAAGCCAAGAGTATTTTTTGATAAACCAGATTCTCCAACAATTAAACCATTTAAAAAACTATCTATTTTTGTAATGCTATTTGTATGATTTGTTTGGAGATAGATGATCCCACCCAAAGCAATAGAATATTGATCCATTTTTCCTCCCGGAGCACTGTGTTCAATAACCTCTGACCTATAGGCAATCTCAGCAATTAATTCATCCGTGATTACAAAAGAACAGCCAAAAGCTTTTAATAAAAAACTGACCCAAGCAACTACTATAGCTGACGAACTAGAAAGTCCTGCATTTATTGGAATTTTTCCAGTTATAGTTATTGAATATCCTTTATTTGGAATACAACCGTAGCGTTTGGCTACTCGAATTGCTGATGCAAAATGATCTCCTGGTATTAAGTTTTCAAATGATTCGTATATTGAAAAACTTCTAGAAGAATTTATATCTGGCATAATTAAATTAAAAATTTCTAATTCATTAGAAATGGCAGAGAACTTTACAAAACGATTAATGGCACATGCTATGATTGGTAATCCTAAATAATCTTGATGATCCCCGAAAAGACAAATTCTTCCTGGGGCTTCAACACTAACTTCTGAGATAATTTTCATATTTAGTGATCATCTTTAATCCAATCGTATGGCTTTCTAGTAACCCATAAACCCCTTGTAAAATCAGGAAAATCTTGAGGTTCTCCATTATTTTCGATTGACAGTTCAGAGAGTGGAGTTATGGCACTCCAAGCAGCTGCGTCATATACGTCTAATGGTGGTGCAATATTTTGCTTTGCAGACTCCACAAAAGCATTTAACACAAAGAAATCCATTCCTCCATGACCAGAACCCTGTGCATATTCACCATATTTTTTCCATAACGGATGATCATATTTCTCTAACCAAGATTTTGCATCATCCCAGCGGTGTGGTTCTGAAACTCCCTCCACATAGATTCTACTTCCATCTACCTCCCATAAACCTTCACTACCTTGAACACGAAATCCAAGAGAATAAGGTCTTGGTGAATTACAATCATGTGTTACGATAATTGTTTCACCATTAGCAGTTTCTATAGTTGATGTAATCACATCTCCTTGTTTAAATTTTAATTTTGCATTGGGGTGGTCTTCTCCTCCGTTATCTACAATATATTTATGTAAACCAACGGCTTTAGAGGCATGAGAAGTCATGGAGACAAATCGGTTTCCTCTATTAATATTACACATTGTTGCTATAGGTCCTACACCATGAGTTGGATACACGTCACCATTTCGAAGTAGGGAATGTTGTGTTCTCCATTTTGATTCTGAAATTCCTTTCTCTCCGAATTCAACACCTTTCCCATAGGGAGTAATACCATCATTAAATTTCACAAATCTTAAATCATGCTGATAACCACAACGAAAATGAAGCAATTCACCAAAAACATTTTGTCTCACCATATTTAAGACAGCCATTACATCTCTTCTGTAATTAACATTTTCTAAAATCATTAAATGAGACCCTGTTCTTTCATGAATGTTTACCAAATCCCAACATTCTTCCATGGTATTAGCAGCAGAAACTTCGACACCTGTAAACTTACCTGCTAACATAGCGTCTTTTGCCATACGGGCATGCCATAACCAGGGTGTAGAAATAATAACTGCATCTATGGAGTTATCCTCTAATAAATTTTTATAATCTAATGTATCTTTTCCAAAAGTTTTTGGTAAAGTTTGAGATGCTTTTTTTATATGATTCAAACACAAATCAATTCTTTTGGAATCAATATCGCAAATAGCAACAATTCTAACATCATTACGTTGTAATAAATTAGTTAAATGATTAGTCCCTCTAAGGCCAACACCAATAAGCGCTATATTTAATTTTACTTTTTTTGATGAAGACATTCCAAAGGACAAATTAGGCGATAAAGTTAAACTTGCACCGAGTAGCGCTGTTGTTTTAACAAAGTCTCTTCTTGATTTCATTAGTTCATGTTTGCTCATAAAAATAACTATAAATTTTGTCTTATGACTCAATTAAAAAGAAAAATAAAGAGAATAAATACTTTAGTATAAAGTTCATTATAGGTAATAGTTTGCTTTCACTATTTTTCAACTATTTTTGTTACACATTATGGTTACACAAGAACAACTTAAAAATCTTTCAGATAGAGTTTCAAAATTAAAAGGATATTTAGAAATTGAAAAAAAACTAATTGAGATTTCTAATGACGAGGAAAAAACAGCAGATCCAAGTTTTTGGAATAATCCAAAAGATGCTGAAGTACTAATGAAATCTCTTCGTTTCAAAAAAAAATGGGTGGAAGATTATCAGAAAGCCGTTACTTTAGACGAAGACTTACACGTATTATTTGATTTTTATAAAGAGGGTGAAGTTGAAGCTAAGGAAATAGAAATACAATTTGAAAAAGCTTCTACTTTCGTTGAGGATATTGAATTTAAAAATATGCTTTCAGAGGAGGGAGATAGCTTTAGCGCTGTTATTCAAATTACTGCTGGAGCAGGTGGCACAGAAAGTTGTGATTGGGCTGAAATGTTGTTCAGAATGTATTCTATGTGGTCTGAAAAACAAGGATTTACATTAAAAACACTAAACTATCAATCCGGTGACTCAGCTGGAATAAAAACAGTTACTGTTGAAGTCGACGGAGATTATGCATTTGGTTGGCTTAAAGGAGAAAATGGTGTACATCGGTTAGTAAGAATTTCACCATTTGATAGCAATGCAAAAAGACACACCTCATTTGCATCTGTTTATGTATATCCCGTAGCTGATGATTCTATTGAAATTGATGTTAACCCTGCTGATATAGAAATTACAACTGCAAGATCAAGTGGTGCTGGTGGGCAGAATGTAAATAAAGTTGAAACTAAAGTTCAGTTAACACACAAACCTACTGGAATTCAAATTTCTTGTTCTAACTCACGCTCACAACACGATAATAGGGCGACAGCAATGAAAATGCTAAAGTCACAATTATATGAAATTGAATTACAAAAGCAACAGGAAGCTCGAAACGACATAGAAGCTAGTAAAATGAAAAATGAATGGGGAAGTCAAATTAGAAATTATGTAATGCACCCCTATAAATTAGTTAAAGATGTAAGAACCGCTCATGAAACTGGTAATGTAGATGCTGTAATGGATGGAAATATTAATGCATTTTTAAAAGCTTATTTAATGTCTCAGGGACAAAAAAGTACAAATTCAGAAATATAAAATAACTTTTACATTACTCTAATGATAAAAATATACCATAACCCTCGATGTAGAAAATCTAGAGAAGCACTTCAAATACTTCAAGAATCTGGAAAAGATTTTGAAATAATTGAATACTTGAAAGAAAGCCTCTCTTTTGATGAAGTAAAAGCCATCATAGACTTACTTAATATCCCACCTATTAAATTACTTCGTAAAAATGAAGCTGTCTGGAAAGAGCATTTCAAAGGAAAAACTTTAAATAATAAAGATATAATATCTTCAATGGTAAAATTTCCAAAACTAATGGAAAGACCAATTGTTGTTAATAAAGAAAAAGCGGTTATTGGAAGACCACCTGAATCTATAAAACAGGTTCTTTAACTCTTTTGTTTAACAGAAAATTAACAACAAGTAGTTAAACTTAATTAGACATTTACAGTCAAGTATTAAACCATTGACTTAAATGAAAAAAACTTATTTATTTTTTATAATATTTACTTTAACCTTTTTGAGTGTTTTAAGTCAAAAGCCTCAAAATGATCAAATTTCGATTACTGGTAAAATCATAGATTCAAATACTAAAGAACCTTTAGAATATGCTACAGTAATATTAAATAATCAAGAAACAAAACAATTAAGTGGAGGTATTACTGATGAAAATGGGAATTTTAACATAAAAATTAATACAGGAACTTATGATATTAGTTTTGAGTTTATTTCATTCAAAACGATCAAAATCCCCAATAAAATTATTAATTCATCTATTAATTTTGGTACAATTAAATTATCAGAAGATGCTGATGAATTAGATGAAATTGTTATCATTGCTGAGAAGTCTACTGTGGAAATTCGTTTAGATAAAAGAATCTATAATGTTGGTAAAGACATGACTGTCAAAGGAGGTTCAGCATCCGATGTATTAGATAATGTTCCTTCTGTAGATGTAGATGTAGAGGGAAATGTAAGTTTAAGAGGCAATGAAAATGTCAGAATATTAATAGATGGAAAACCCTCAGCATTAGTTGGTTTAAGTGGCACAGATGCTTTACGTCAATTACCTGCAGATGCCATAGAAAGAGTTGAAGTAGTTACCTCACCATCCGCTAGGTATGATGCTGAGGGTACTGCTGGTATTTTAAATATTATTCTTAGGAAGGGTGTAGCTAAAGGCTTAAATGGTTCCCTAAATGCGACCATTGGAGATCCAACACAATATCGTATTGCTTCTAATATAAATTTTAGAACAAAAAAAGTTAATTTATTTACTAATTTGGGGTATAGAAATAGTTCAGGTCCAGGAAACTTTTTAACGAATCTATCAACTTTCGAGGATGAATCCATCAATAGTTTACGAATTGAAGATAGAAATTTTGAAAGAAACAGAAATGGATACAATATTAATGTAGGATTGGAATATTTTTTATCTAAAGAAAGTTCAATTACAGGGACCTATTTTTTCAGGGATTCTGATAATAAAAACTTATCAAATAATATTATTCGTGTTTTTGACATAAATGATAATCTTGAGTTTTCTGACACTCGTATCCAAGATGAAGATGAAATAGATACAACATCTCAATTTGCTTTAAACTATACAAATAACATCAATAGTAGTGGTCATAAATTAACGATTGATTTTCAGTATAGTGAAAGTGAGGAAATAGAAACAGCCTTTATAAATGATTCATTAGCTGAGGAAAACAATATCACAACAGAAGATTCAAAAAATACACTCATACAATCGGATTATGTTTTACCTATTGGTGAAAACACTCAGTTTGAAATAGGGTATCGAGGAGAATTCCAAGACCTAACCTCTGATTTTTTAGTAACGAGAACTCCAACACTTGATTTTGATCCTTCAAACAACCTTATTTTCAAACAAAATGTAAATGCATTATACTCCCAATTTGGAAGTAAACTAAATAAGTTTTCTTATTTACTAGGACTAAGAACAGAGATAACTGACGTAAAAGTTAGACTTACAAATACCAATGAAAAATTTGATTATAAATACACTGAATTATTTCCTACTATAAATGTCGGATTTGAAAGAACAGAAGACCAAAGTTTTACAATTGGTTATAGTAGACGATTAAGAAGGCCAAGGTTTTGGTATTTAAATCCTTTTGAATCTAGAAGTAGTCAGAATGTGATTTATAAAGGAAATCCCGCATTAATTCCTACATTTACTAATTCTTTTGATTTAGGCTTTCTTCAAAAGATTGGAAAACTTACCTTAAACTCATCAATCTATTTTCAACATTCAATAAATGCTATCCAAAGAGTTAGTAGAGATGAAATTAGATTTATAGATGGAGTAAATCAGGTAATTACAATTAGAGAGCCTATTAATCTGGCTTCAGAAGACAGATTTGGCTTTGAGCTAACAACCAACTACAACCCATCAAAAAAAGTGCGATTATCTGGTAGTTTTAATGTTTTTCAACAGGAGTCAAAAGGTCTTTATGCCTATAACAAATTCATAATCGATGAAACCTCTGGAGATATTATTGCTACACCCGAAACACAAGATTTAGGAAACACAAATAATAGTTGGTTTACAAGATTTAATGCCACATTTTCTCTACCCTGGGAAATTCAAATGCAAAACAGATTGTCATACAGAGGACCAAGAAAAACCGCTCAAAGTGAGTCAGAAGGCATTTTTTCTGCCAATATAGCCTTAAGTAAAGATG
>CAJXSU010000050.1 GCA_913061465.1 uncultured Flavobacterium sp. | reverse complement strand
TTCTAAAATAGAGTCTTAAAAAATGAAAAAATTAGGGATTCTTTTATTAGCTCTTACTTGTTTAACATGTCAAGAAAATAACAACAATACCTTTATCACTCATTTTGAAAAAACTGAAGGCTTAGAAACACCAGAATATCATGATGTAATTAATTATTACAAAGAACTTTCTAATGTATACTCAGAAATTTCACTTTTTGAAATGGGTGAAACAGATGCTGGTTTACCATTGCATTTGGTAGTTTATAATACTGACGGTAAAACACAATTAAATTCCATTAAAAATTCCACAAAAAATAGAGTGCTAATTAATAATGGAATTCACCCCGGAGAATCTGATGGAATAGATGCTTCAATGTTACTATTAAGAGATATTGTTCAAAATGATTCCTTGAAAAAGCAATATCAAAATACAATTATTTCTGTAATACCAGTTTATAACATTGGTGGTTCACTAAATCGAAACTCTCATACTAGAGCAAATCAAAATGGTCCAACAGAATATGGATTTCGTGGAAATACTAGGAATTATGACTTAAATAGAGATTTTGTAAAACAAGACACGAAAAATGCTGCAGCCTTTGCAGAAATTTTCCATACCCTAGATCCAGACATTTTTATAGATAATCATGTCAGTAATGGAGCAGATTACCAATATGCAATTACCCATTTATTTACTCAACACAATAAATTAGGTGGTGCTTTAGGAGATTTTATAGAAACAGAAATGAGACCAGGTTTAGAACAATCTATGTTACAAAAAAAGATTCCAATTACTCCTTATGTGAATGTTTGGGGAGGGACTCCAAAGCAAGGTTGGTCTCAGTTTTATGATTCTCCTAGATATTCTACAGGGTATACAACTTTGTTTAACACATTCGGAATGATGGTAGAGACCCATATGCTGAAGCCTTATAAAATACGTGTAGAGCAAACCTATGAGTTGTTATTATCTATGTTAGATTTTACAGAAGACCGCTCTGGAGATATAAAAACAATTCGCAAAAATGCAATAGATGAAATTTTAAAAAAGAAGACCTACCCAATTGCATTTGAAATTCACCATCAAAAAGAACCTTCTATCATTCAGTTTAGAGGATATGAAGGGAAAATAATAGATAGTAAAGTAACCAATGGGAAACGACTAAAATATGATACATCAAAGCCATATTTAGAACCTGTAAATTACTACAATGAATTTAGGCCAACAAAAGAAACTACCATTCCAAAAGCTTACATTTTGAGACAAGGGTGGCGTCGTGTAATAGAGCGCTTAAATAACAATCAAATCTCTTACACTCAGTTTGAAAAAGATACGACTTTAGTTGTAGAAACGATACATGTAGATAACTATAAAACAAGAACAAGTGCTTATGAAGGGCATTACCTTCATTACAATACTTCAATAAAAATTGATTCAATTGCTGTTCACTTTTCCAAAGGAGATCTTTACATACCTGTCAATCAGAAAGGGGCAAGATATTTAATGGAAACTCTTGAACCAGAGGCTACTGATTCTTTTTTTAATTGGAATTTTTTTGATACAGTTTTACAACAAAAAGAGGGGTATTCTGGCTATGTTTTTGAGGATGTTGCTGAGCAAATTTTAAAAGAAAATACGCTTATTGAAGATGCTTTTGAGGCGAAGAAAGCTGACAATAAAGATTTTGCTAAAAATCCGAGAGCTCAGTTAAACTTTATCTACAAAAGAAGTTTACATTATGAAAAAGCACATTTATTACTGCCTATTTATAAAGCCTATGAATAGGTAAAACTAGTTTTTAGAAAGCAATATTTTTACTAACTTGTCTGTCTAATAAAATTTACCATGCAAACACTTACGATTAACGGTCAGGACTATCAAGTTGATGCTCCAGAAAGTATGCCTTTATTATGGGCAATAAGAGATTTAATAGGACTTACAGGAACTAAGTTTGGTTGTGGAGTAGCCCAATGCGGTGCTTGTTCTATAATGATAGATGGAACAGTTGTTCGCTCATGTAGTACTATGGTAAGTCAAGCTATTGGTAAAAATATTACAACTATTGAGGGTACTTCAGATAGTCTTGAAGCTTTACGACAGGCATGGCGAGATAATAGTGTACCTCAATGTGGTTATTGCCAATCTGGTCAGTTGATTTCTGCAGCTGAATTATTAGATACTAATGATAACCCAACAGATGAAGATATAGATAATGCGATGAGTGGAAATATTTGTAGATGTGGAACTTATGTTAGAATCAAAAAGGCAATAAAAGAAGCAGTTGAACTTAAAAAACAAGCCTAATGGAAAAGATAGAAATGAAACGAAGAGATTTTGTAAAAATATTTGGTTTGGCTTCTGGAGGTTTACTATTTGGATGTAATGTTTCTGCTGATAAAGTTGTAGTGAACACTTTAGAAAATGGAATCTCTTTTGTGCCAAATCTTTTTATTCAACTCCAGAAAGATGGAAAATTAACAATTGTTGTAGCCCGTTCAGAAATGGGTCAAGGTATTAGAACTTCTATGGCATCAGCTATAGCTGAAGATCTAGAGGCAGATTGGAAATATGTAACGGTGCAACAAGCAACAGGTGATTCAAAATTTGGTAATCAAAATACAGACGGATCTAGAAGTATAAGAACCCTTTTGAAACCTATGCGAAAAATGGGGGCAATGGCGCGTTTAATCCTTGAACAAGCAGCTGCGAAAAAATGGAATATACCTGTGGCAAGTTGCAAAGCAGAAAATCATTTTGTAAAAAATATTTCAACAGGGGAAGAAATCTTTTTTGGTGATTTGGTAGAAGAAGCAAAAACTATTGCAATTCCATTAGACGAGAATATTATATTAAAAGATAAAAAAGACTTTAAGTATATTGGTAAGAAAGTTATTCGTGGGATAGATATGGAAGATTTTCTTCATGGAAAAGCCAACTACGGATTAGATGCTCGGTTCCCAAATATGAAATTTGCGTCAATAGCTAGAAGTCCGGTAACTTTTGGGTCTGTAAAAAGTTTTGACACTTCAGACACTAATGAAATAAACGGTGTAGAGCAAGTGGTTCAGTTAGATAGATTAATCCCTCCTGCTGGTCAGTTTTTTGGAATGTTGGGTGGAGTGGCTGTTATTGCAAATAATACCTGGTCTGCTTTTCAAGGAAAAAATAATTTGAATATTGAATGGGAATCAGGTTCAAATGAAATTTATAATTCTGAAAAGTTTAAAGAAAAATTAATTAGTAGAATTCACAAAAAAGCAAAAGTAGTTCCGCCGTTTAAGGGCAATGTAGATAAGGCTTTTGAAAATGCAGATAAAGTAATTGAGGCCACCTACACAATGCCCCATTTAGTTCATGCACCAATGGAAGTACCAAATGCTTTAGCTTGGGTTCGTGATGGAAAATGTGATGTTTGGGCACCAGTTCAAGATCCGCAAACTGTAAGAGCAGAAATTGCTCATTTCTTTGGATTTGCTATTGAAGATATTACCATTAATGTAATGATGTTAGGAGGAGCTTTTGGACGAAAATCAAAATCAGATTTTGTTGTAGAGGCTGTTGCATTATCTGAAAAAATTAAAGCTCCTGTTCAAGTTGTATGGACTCGAGAAGATGACATACAACATAGTTTTTATCATGCTCAAAATGCACAATATCTAAAAGGCTCATTAGACAAAAAAGGTAAGGTGACAGGTTGGCTTCATCGTGTGGCATTTCCTTCAATTACTTCAAGCTTTAAGCCTATGTCAAATTATATTGCTGGTTTTGAGTTGGGAATGGGCTTCACCAATAATCCGTATGACATTGAAAATATACAAATAGAAAATGCTAAAGCAGAGTCTCATCTTCGAATAGGTTGGTTGCGTTCGGTTTCTAATATTATTAGTGGATTTGGAATTAATTCCTTTGTAGATGAATTGGCTGTTGCTTCTGAAGAAGATGCTATAGATTTTAGACTTAATTTATTAGGAGAAGATAAGATTTCAACTGAAAAATCTCCTCATCCATTTAATGTATCACGACTAAAAAACGTACTTTTAGAAGCAAAAAAATTATCAAACTGGGGAAGTAAATTACCAGAGGGTCATGGTTTAGGAGTAGCCATTCATTACAGTTTTTATAGTTATGTGGCAACAGTAGTTGAGGTCTCTGTAAAAAGTGAAAAAGTAAAAGTTGAAAATATTTATTCTGTATTAGATTGTGGAATGTATGTAAATAGAGATGCTGTTATCAATCAAATGGAAGGTGCAGCAATTTTTGGCATGTCTCTTACCATGTTTGGGAAAATATCTACAAAAGATGGAGCTGTTGAGCAAAGTAATTTTCATGATTACCAAATGACAAGAATGATAGATGCACCAAATATTCATGTTCATTTAGTAGATAATGAAGAGGATCCAACAGGTGTAGGAGAACCTGGAGTTCCTCCAGTTTCAGCTGCTATTACCAATGCTATTTTTAATGCTTCTGGTAAACGAGTGAGGTCATTGCCGTTATCTGATCACGGTATGGTTTAGTACCCTATTATTTTTTCTAAAATTTATATTCAGAAAGTGATTTTGGAAATTTTTCCGGATTTGCCACTAAATGATACCTAGGGTCATCAATGTCCTCTTCAATTATTTGATGAAAAATTGGACTTGCTTTGTATAATAATATCTTACAATCTGCACTAAGGTGTTTGAGTCTAATCTTTTTTCCAACTTTTTGGTATTTTTCGGCTAGAACGAAGATAGCTTCCAGTGCAGAGTGATCAGATACTCTAGATTCAACGAAATCAATTTCAACTGAGTTTGGATCATTTTTAACATCAAATTTTTCATTGAAAGCTGAAATACTTCCAAAAAATAAAGGTCCCCAAATTTCATATACTTTAGTTCCATCCTCTTTAATCCGTTTTCTAGCTCTGATGCGTCTAGCATTTTCCCATGAAAAAACTAAAGCACTTACAATTACCCCTGCAATAACAGCTATTGCTAAATCAAAAATAACAGTTAGCCCAGAAACTAAAATTAAAACAATAAGGTCTGAAACAGGAATCTTATTCATAATTCTAAAACTAGACCAAGCAAAAGTACCAACAACTACCATAAACATCACTCCAACTAGAGCAGCTATTGGAACTTGTTCTATGTAGGAAGATGCAAATAGTATAAAAATCAACAGCATTATTGCTGCGGTAATTCCAGACAATCGGCCTCTACCACCTCCTTTTATATTAATGATAGATTGTCCAATCATCGCACAACCTCCCATACCACCAAAGAACCCCGTAATAACATTAGCACTTCCTTGTGCAATACATTCACGATTAGAATTCCCTCGTGTTTCTGTTAAGTCATCTACTAAATTAAGAGTCATTAGAGACTCTATTAATCCAATAGCTGCAAGTATTCCTGCATAAGGAAGAATAAACCAAAACGTATTTAAATTCATTGGAATCTTAGAAAAAGTATCTAAAACTGGAACTGGAAAGCCACCTTTTAAACCTTCACCACCACCATCTCTTATAAAAGAGCCAACAGTTGCAACGTCTAAATTTGAAAATATAACAATTCCAGCCACTGCTATAATTGCAATTAATGCTTCAGGTAATTTTTTTGTAGCCTTTAATTTTGGTAAGCCCCACATAATTAACATGGTCAGTCCAACCAAACCAATCATCATGTATAAGCTTTCACCTTCAAGCCAAACCTTCTCACCGCCAACAGTTGTTTTAAACATACCTAGTTGCGATAAGAAAATAACAATAGCCAATCCATTTACAAATCCCATCATCACAGGATGTGGAATTAAACGAACAAATTTTCCAAGTTTAAAAACTCCAGCTAGTATTTGAATAAGTCCCATTAATATTACGGTTAGAAAAAGGTAGTAAAGACCCAAGTTTTCACTTGCTGTTCCCATGGCATTCCCTTCACTCACCAAACTTACCATTACAACAGCTAACGCACCTGTAGCTCCAGATATCATTCCAGGTCTCCCTCCGAAAACAGCAGTAATTAAGCCTACCATAAATGCTGCATATAAACCAACTAATGGATCTACACCAGCAACAAATGCAAAGGCTACTGCTTCTGGAACAAGTGCTAAAGCTACTGTTATTCCCGAAAGAATATCATTTTGTATATTTTTTACTCTTTTTCTAACGAAAGCATTCATATTTTTTTATTCGGTTTTTTAAGAAGTTGGCAAAGATAGAAGAATTAATGGAACGCTCACAACGTGATTTTATGAACTTAGGGTATTAAAAAAAACTATTTTATTTTATTGATTTTGATAATACTTTTTAAAAACCAAATGAATATTTTTATAGCTATTCTCTAATGCCTTTATTGTATCTTTTTTATTTTTAAACACAGCAATGGTTATTCCCTCTTCAAGTTGAGGAATTAAAATTTCATCACTTTTTGTTTCCATCTCATACCAATGTGTTTCCTTTAATTTGTTTTGATTGTTATGATAGAAAAAATGGTAAGTAGTAATTAAAAATTTATTTAAGGTTAGTTTAGAAATCCCACACTCTTCTTCAACTTCTCTGAGAGCTGTTTCTTTAATTTGTTCCCCTTTTTCAATTCTTCCTTTTGGTAAATCCCATTTATCACCCCTAAAAATGAATAAAAATTCTTTTCGTGAATTTAATACTAGGCCACCAGCAGCAATGATTAAAGTAAAATTACTTTTAAAATCTATCCAGGATTCTTCAAGGTCTTCACACAGTAGGATAAAGCCTTTGTACTTTCCATCTTTAAGTTTGTGAATGATTTCTGAAATGGTAATGTTTTTGTAATGTAGAATATTAAAATCACTTTCTTCATAAGAAGAATCTATTAAGATAATAGGTCTTTCATTAATAAAAACTTTATACATTTGCCTACATGATTTTAAACAAAGATACAGCAAAAAAAACAGCAGAAGTTTTACTTAAAGTTAAAGCTATTAAGTTGAGTCCATCAGATCCATTTAGATGGGCTTCTGGTTGGAATTCTCCAATTTATTGCGATAATAGAGTGACATTGTCCTATCCATCTGTTCGTGTGTTTATAAAAGAAGAAATTTCTAAAATAGTTGAGATTCAATATGGCAAGCCAGATGTTATAGCTGGGGTTGCTACTGGAGCTATTGCTATTGGTGTATTGGTAGCTCAAGAATTGGGTGTACCCTTCATTTATGTTAGGCCAGAACCTAAAAGTCATGGGCGTAAAAATCAAATAGAGGGTCATATAGAAAGTGGCCAAAATGTTGTAGTTATTGAGGATCTAATTAGTACAGGAAAAAGTAGTTTAAATGCTGTTACAGCATTAAAAGAAGCTGGTGCTGTCGTGAAAGGTATGGTTGCTATTTTCTCTTATGGATTTGATATTGCTTCAGATAATTTTAAAAACAGTAATGTTTCCCTTTCAACCCTTAGCAATTATACGTATTTATTGGAACAAGCAATGGATAGTAAATATATCACTGAAAAAGAGTTAGAAACATTGTCTGAATGGAGACAAGATCCCGAAAACTGGAAATTATAAAAGATGAATATAGAAGGAAAAAAGGTATTAATATCAAAATCATCAGAAGAGGCTTATAAATTTTTTATGACTCTAGAAAATTTCGAATTATTGATGCCGACAAGTACTGAGAAATTTCAGGTTGAAGGTGATTCATTTTTATTTGGACTAAAGGGAATGCCTGAAATAAGACTTGTTCTTGGGAATAGTATTGAGTATTCAAAGGTAAGTTTAGGTGCAGCTAGTAGTAAATTATCCTTTACACTGGAAGCTAATATATCATTTTTTTCTGATAGCTCAAGTGAAGTTCAATTGCAATTTGATGGAGACTTTAATCCTATGATGGCTATGATGGTTAAAAAACCACTGACCAACTTCATAGATACTCTTACCGAAAATATTGCTAAACTTTAGCAAAAGAAATTTCTTTGAGTCTAAATTCACGTATAGTATTATCTTCCAATTGTATTTTTATATTCCCAGAAGAAGTTACTCCATGAATTATACCCATAAATAATTGATTAGTTTTTTGATTCATAAATGTAGTTGGAATCCCTTTCTTGTATAAAACTTCATGATATTGATTGTGAATTAAATTAAAGTTACCCAATTCAACACAAGAAATTTTTATATTGATATTGTCTATAATTTTATTCATAAGCGCTTCAAGATCTATATTTTTTTTTAAAATAATTTTTAAAGAGCTAGCGTTAATTAAGCTTTCATGAAATTTTTCTTGATTAACATTTAAACCAATCCCAACAATAGTATTCTTTATCCATGAATCAAAAAATGTATTTTCAATAAGAATTCCACAAATCTTCTTTTTGTCTGACATAATGTCGTTAGGCCATTTAATGTATAGTTCAGGAACATCATACTCTAAAAGTGTATCATATATTGCTAATGAAACAGCAAAGTTTAGGTATGCTTGATGTTCGATTTTAATTTTTTTTAAGGGTGTGAATAAGCTGAATGTTAGGTTTTTATAAGGTTCTGAAAGCCAAGAATTACTCATTTGTCCACGACCAGAAGTTTGTTTGTTAGTTACAGCAACAGTAAGCTCATCTAGCGAAGAACTTCGAGCCAATTCTTTCAAAAAAGAATTGGTAGAGTTGGTGGCATTAATTTTGATTATTCTCAAGTGTTAAAGAAAGTGTAAACTAATTAATTACTTCGCAATATACTCGCAAAAAAATAATAACTTTGTATTAAATATAAAAATATTAATGGTAAAAAAACCAGTTAGCACAGATGAGTTAATATCTATAATTATAAAAGGTATTGATGATGTAAAGGGAGATGATATTCAATTGCTAGATTTAAGAGAAATAGAAAATACTGTTTGTGATTACTTTATTATTTGTTCAGGAAGTTCAAATACTCAAGTAAACGCAATTACTGGCTCCATTCAGAAGCTTGTCAGTAAAGAATTAAAAGACAAGCCATGGCATGTTGAAGGACAAAATAATTCAGAATGGATTCTGATGGATTATGTAAACGTAGTAGTGCACGTCTTTCAAAAGCATATAAGAGAATTCTATGATATAGAAAGTCTCTGGGGAGATGCTAAAATAACTGTAATCAATCCTGTTTAAAATAAAAAATAGATGAGCGATAAAAATAAAAACTCAACACCTAATGTGCCTAAATTTAAATTCAACATGTATTGGATTTATGGAGCAATTTTTGTTGTTTTAATCGGTGTTAGTTTTATAAACGAGGCCTCTTTCTCTACAAAGAAAATTTCAACAAATAGATTTTTTAAAATATTAGAGTCTAATGATGTAAACAAAATTCTAATTATAAATAAAAATATTGCTGAGGTTTACATTAAAACTGAAGCCCAAAATAAAGATAAGTACAAGCAACAGGCCAATTCACCTTTATTTAGAAAAGGTTCTCCATTATTTCAATACGACTTTGGAGACTTACAAAATTTTGAAAATAAATTAAATCAATACAAATCAACCAAAAATTTAGATTTTGATGTAGATTCAGATTCTAGAGGTAGTTTCTTTGAATCAATTATTGGTTTCTTACCTTTTATTTTACTTATAGCCATCTGGATTTTCTTCATGAGGAGAATGTCCGGTGGTGGCGGCGCTGGAGGTGGTGGTGGTCAAATTTTTAATATTGGAAAATCTAAAGCAAAATTATTTGATAAAGACACCAAAGTTAAAACAACTTTTGAAAATGTTGCTGGTTTAGAGGGTGCTAAAGAAGAAGTTCAGGAAATAGTTGATTTCTTAAAAAATCCTGATAAGTACACTGCATTAGGAGGTAAAATACCGAAAGGTGCATTATTGGTTGGCCCTCCAGGTACTGGTAAAACATTATTAGCCAAAGCTGTTGCAGGTGAGGCAGAGGTACCTTTTTTCTCACTATCTGGATCAGATTTTGTTGAGATGTTTGTAGGAGTTGGAGCCTCCAGAGTTCGAGATTTATTTAAACAAGCTGCACAAAAATCACCATCAATAATTTTTATTGATGAAATTGATGCTATTGGAAGAGCTCGTGGGAAAAATAGCATGACTGGTGGTAATGATGAACGTGAAAACACACTAAACCAGTTGTTGACAGAGATGGATGGATTTGGAACAGACGTTAATGTTATAGTTTTAGCAGCAACTAATAGAGCAGATGTATTAGACTCTGCTCTTATGAGGGCTGGTCGTTTTGATAGACAAATCTATGTAGATTTACCAGACATTAAAGAGCGAAAAGAAATTTTTGAAGTTCATATAAAACCTTTAAAATTATCAGATGATGTAAATATTGAATTTTTAGCTCAACAAACTCCTGGTTTTTCTGGTGCTGATATTGCAAATATGTGTAATGAAGCAGCATTAATTGCAGCACGAGGAGATAAAAAATCAATTCACCATCAAGACTTTTTAGATGCAGTAGATAGAATAGTTGGTGGTTTAGAAAAGAAAAATAAAGTAATTACTCCTAAGGAGAAAAAAACAATAGCTTTTCATGAGGCTGGACACGCTACAGTAAGTTGGATGTTAGAGCATGCCGCACCTTTAGTTAAGGTAACAATAGTGCCAAGAGGTCAAAGTCTAGGTGCTGCATGGTATCTTCCTGCTGAAAGAATGATTGTGCAGACTGAACAAATGCTAGATGAAATGTGTGCTACCTTAGGGGGTAGAGCTGCAGAGAAAATAATTTTCAATAAAATTTCAACAGGAGCATTGAGTGATCTTGAGAAAGTGACCAAGCAAGCTAGAGCAATGGTTACAGTTTATGGTTTAAACGAAAAAGTTGGAAATTTAACCTATTATGATTCCTCTGGGAATGATGCTTTTGTGAAACCATACAGTGAAAATACAGCAAAAATTATTGATGAGGAAATTTCAAAAATGATAGAATTGCAGTATCAAAGAGCCATCGATATCCTTGATGATAATAAAGAAAAGTTAACTGTTTTAGCTGAGCTTTTATTAGATAAGGAAGTTATCTTTAAGGATGACTTAATTAAGATTTTTGGAGTAAGACCATTTGAAGAAGAATCTACTAATGTTTCTGAAGCAAAAGAGGAAAATTCAAAAACAATAGTTGAAGAGGAAGAAGCAAAAGACATTAAAGAAGAAAAATAAAAATTAATTTTTAAATGAGTTTTTTAAAAAAATTATTTAAAAGTAAAGTGTCTACTGATGAAAACGCTGATAAAAAACCAAAGGTTAAATTATCTTTGGATGACGCATTTGTTCATCATTTTATTTCCAAAGGAGGCAAATTTCTTTATTGTGTTTCAGAAAAAGAGGTTATTAATAACTTAAACCAAATCATTTCTGAAAATAATTGGGAAATCATCACTTGTTTCGATAAAAGTTTAAAAAATTTCCTAAAAAAATCTAATGTTAAACTACAAGAAGATGTAGATACCACAAAACCTCTATTCACCTCTTGTGAGCATTTAATCTCTGATAATGGTGATATTTTATTCTCATCTAACCAACTGAGTACTCACAAACTTACCTCTTTAACAAATGATTTTATTGTGTTTGCAAGAACTAGCCAATTTGTAAAAGATACAGGGGAAGGTTTAACAGGTATCAAAACCAATTGTAAAGATGGAAGTATACCAACCAATATTAGTGCAGTAAAAAAATACAGTTTAAAAACTGACGACGATAATTTTTTAAATTATGGTAATAACAACTCCAAAAACTTATATTTGCTTCTTTTAGAAGATTTATAATATGACCAACCTTCTTAGAAGAACTACTTCAGGATTTATTTATGCGATACTTTTCATTAGTGCCATAATGTATTCAAAAGAATCTTACATAATTCTTATCTCCTTTTTTGGTTTTATTTCTTTAAGAGAGTTTTTTAAATTATTAAAGTTTAACAATAGTATTATTTATTTGCTGTTCATTGGTCTAATCTTATTGCCATATTTACCAATTCACTTATTTTTTATAAAACTACTATTAGTTTTATCTCTTTCCGGATCAGTTCAGTTATTATTAAGCTTATTTTTTAAAAGAAAGAATTATCCCTCAAATTCTATTCAAAAATTTGATATATGTGTTCGTTATTTACTTCTTTCGTTTACTTTTTTAATACTTCTTCCTTTTATAAATGGAGTTTATGAGCAGTCAGTCATTTTAACATTAATCATTCTTATATGGGTGAATGATAGTTTTGCGTTTTTTGTTGGGAAGAATCTTGGTAGAAATAAATTATTTGAAAGTGTATCTCCAAAAAAGACAGTTGAAGGGTTTTTTGGAGGTGTTTTATTTTCATTAATTACAGCTTTTTTACTTTCATATTTTTGTGATTTTTTATCTCTTACTAATTTAATAGTAATCTCATTAATAGCCTCTATACTTGGAACTGCAGGGGACCTTATTGAGTCAAAATTTAAAAGACAAGCTCATACTAAAGATAGTGGTAAAATTATGCCAGGTCATGGAGGGATATTAGATAGGTTAGATAGTTTGTTGTTTGTAGCTCCCTTCGTATATTTGTACATCCATTATTTAATCTAAAAAAATGCTAAGTTTTCACAAAGAAGGTTATAAAATAATAGTTTATACCTTTCTATTAATTTTATCAGGAATTTTATTATCAGAGAAATTCGTAGAAGTCTACTGGCTTCAAAAAGGAATACAAATATTTTTAGTATTATTTTTAATTATTGTTTTACAGTTTTTCCGAAACCCAAAAAGAATTACAAACATAAATGATAATCAAATTATTGCTCCTGTAGATGGAAAGGTCGTAGTTATTGAGGAAGTTGATGAACCAGAGTATTTCAAAGGAAAAAAACTTCAGGTTTCAATATTTATGTCTCCAATTAATGTTCATGTTACTAGATATGCTTTAAGTGGGCTAATAAAATATAGTAAATACCATCCTGGAAAATATTTAGTTGCTTGGCACCCAAAAGCATCTACTGAAAATGAAAGAACAACAATAGTGATTAAAAACAATACTTTTGGTGAAGTACTCTATCGTCAAATTGCAGGAGCACTAGCAAAAAGAATTGTAAATTACGCTGAAGAAGGTGAGAAAGTTGTTCAGGGAACTGATGCAGGATTTATAAAGTTTGGAAGTAGAGTAGATCTTTATTTACCACTCAACACTAAGTTAGCAGTAAAAATTGGTGATAAAGTTAAAGGTGGAGAACAAGTAATAGCAGAAAAGTAGTGACTGTAAGTTTAGATTTAAAATTCGTAAAAGCATATAAAGATCTATCTGACTTAGAAGAAAGTTTAGCTCCAGATATTATGCTCAAATTATATGCTTATTACAAACAAGCTGTTTTAGGTAATACTTTTTTTATGGAGGAGAATGATTCTATAGGTTATGCAGACATAACGAAGAATTGAATTACAGATAAATTACCTTTCTCTTATCTAATCAAGGGTAAAAAATTCTCAATGGATACTAAAATGGATGTATTAAATTGGAACGCTAAGTCCTCTTTAGATTCTTTAAATTTAATTTGTAAAGAGCTTCATGAAGGTCTTGATGGTATAAGTAAGAATTGTTCTGAAGTAGCTATCAATATTACTTCAACCTTTTAGGTAAAAAAATACTATTAAATAAAAAACCCACCACTTGATGGGTTTTTTTATTTAAATTTAATATAATCGATTTCAAATTCAAAATTTCCATATTTTTTTTCGTCAGTAATAAAACCAATTCTAATGATTTCTTTTAAAGTTTCTTTTTTAAGTTTTTCGTTCATGGCTTTACCAATATAGTATTTTCTTAGATCTGTAAGTTTAATTGTTTTAGTGGTCCATTCAGATGAGGTTTCATCAAGACTTACTTTATAATTAGGCACATACCATCTTCTACTAACAGCAAATGTTAGCGCTAAAGAAATACCAGAAGATCGGTATTTAATTTCAACGTGTTCAAAATTAGAGATATCAAACTCAGAAAAAGAACGACGTAAAGATGAAAAGCCACCATTATTGTCTAGTGAAACTTTGCCTTTAAAGAGCAAACTGTTTTTTGTTAGTTTTTTGCTTCCTCTAGAGAGACCACCCATAACACCATCATTAACAACACTCCAATAACGCCCTTTTTTTTCTTCTCCAAAATCTATTTGATAATTGTTTTGCTGCTGCATTAAAAAAGGGAATAAAAGAATTATAAGGTATGTTTTCATCGTAAATTTTTTAAAGCCTTTTCTAAGTTTTCAAACTTAAATATAAAACCAGCTTGTTTTATTTTATTTGCAGAAATTCTACTTCCATTCAAAATAATTGTAGACATTTCTCCAAAAACAATTTGTAAAATAAAGCTTGGAGCACCTATAGCTAAAAATGGATAATTAAATATTTTTGAGATTTTTTTTGAAAAAGAAAGATTAGATATATGTTCTGATGATACTGCATTAAAAGCTCCTTTAAATTCCTGATCTTCAATTGCTTTTATATATAATTCACACAAATCATCTATATGAATCCATGGCATGTATTGTTTTCCATTTCCTAATGAAGTAATAATTGGAGTTTTCATCTTTTTTAAAGCACCTCCATCTTTAGATAATACAATGCCTGTTCGCAATGCTACCGTTCTAATTTTTATTTGATTAAATTGGAAAATAGAATCTTCCCATAAACTACAAACTTTTCCAAGAAAATCTTTTGCGGGTTTGTCTTTTTCCTCAAAAATAGTTTCTGAAGTAATAGCTCCATAATAGCCAGTTGCAGAAGCAGAGATAAAACTATTCAAAGGAGTTTTTAATCTTTTTACTGTATTGTAAAGTAAATTAGTTGAGGCAACTCTACTAGCTATAATTTCCTTTTTTCTTTTTTCAGACCATCTTTTATCTGCAATTCCAGCTCCTGCGAGATGAATTATGTGATTAAGGCCTTCAAAAGCACTGTCATTTATTGTTTTTTCTGAAATATTCCATAAAAATGTCTTATAACTTTTATTTGGATTATTACTTCTGCTTAAAATGCGAACTTCATACCCTCTAGATTTTAACAAGAATGATAATCGTCTTCCTATTAAGCCTGAGCCGCCGGTAATCAATACTTTCCTCATCATGTAAAAATACAAAAACCGATATCAAATTTGATATCGGTTTTTAAAAATTAGTTAAAACAATCTTATTTAATTTCTTTCATAGCATTGTTAATTAATGTCTTTAAATGGTTTTTATGAGCTTTTGTTGATACATTTCCAGTACTGTTAGATACCCAATTTTTGATATTCTTTAAATTATAGATCGCCATAGATTGAGAAGTAGGAGAGAACCTATTAGCTGCCTTGCCAACAACCATACTAATTAATCTTTTTGTATAAACTGCTTGTAGGTTTTGACGAAATGTATTGATGTTCCCATAAATATCTGGTTTAAACATAGCATTGTTTAAGTCTGTCATAAATGAAGATAGCTTGTATTTGTTTCCGTATATTTCAGAATCAGTTAGCCTTTGTAATGTATTAGGATGCATTATGTGTGCCAACACTCTAGTTTGATATCCTATAATTTGAGCATGAATTTTTGGATCCTCTGGTCCTCCAAAAAAGTTGTAACCTCTCCTTTGTTGGGCTAGAAAATTATAAATATCTTTTGGAGCTTTGAAAGCATCAGGGGCAAATATGTATTTTTTTAATGCATTGAAAGCTCTCTTTTGATCTTCAAGACTTA
>CAJXSU010000049.1 GCA_913061465.1 uncultured Flavobacterium sp. | reverse complement strand
CCATCAGTATCATCATCACATTGTTTCAACTCTACAATATCCGTGATAATAGGTAGCGGATTAACAACAACATCAAAACTAAATCGATCTACCAAACATCCTGTTGAATCGTTAATTACCCGAACATAAATTGTTTGTTGATCTACTGTTGTATTGGTAAAAGGTGAGCTTAATGAATTGGAACCTGATATAGCATGAGATTCGTTTGAGTGGTAGGTCACTGTAAAATTGGCTGGATCTTGAGTTCCAAGAATGATTGGAGTATGACTTTCTAAGTCTATAGACTGAACAAAACCATTTGTGTCATCTCCATCACTAGCATCATCACAGATCTCAAGATTAGGGATAATATCTATCTCAGGAACTGGATTGACAGTTAAAGTAATATGAGTTCCAACATAAGCACAACTAACATTGGTAGGATTGTCTACTCGAATGAAAATTTGTTGTGTGAAGGGAAAGGCAATATTTCTATAGTTGCTTGTATTAAAGATTGGATTTACAGGGATATTCGCATCAGCTAAGGATTCATAATAAGAAACGTTTATTGTCTGTGATGCTGGAAATAAAGCAACAATTTCGTTGGTTACAGAACTAAAATCAAAACTTGAAATTCCATCGGTATCATCATTATTAGCAGTATCATTACCATCTTCATCTAAAAAATCATCACATTCGGAAAAGCTACGTTGAAAAGTAGCAGGAATTTCTGTATTGGTAACCGCTAGATTCACTTGCGAAACCCTAAAACAATTATTTACAGTAGTTGTCCGTACCCAAACAACATCATTAGTATCCACAACATTTGAATAATTAGTGAAGGCTAAAATTTCATTGGTAGTATTCTCTGCGTCTAACTCAGTTGGATAATACTGAAAAGTTTCATTGGCAGAATTTAAAGAAATTAAAGCATTTGCAGTGGTTAGATCAAAACTAGCGATACCGTCTTGGTCTTCGTCACAAAGTTTCAGCTCTACTGCATCTGTGATAACAGGCAAAGGATCTACGATAAGTTCAAAGGAAGTAAAAGTACTCCCAGGACTATCATCAGAGACGGTATTACAAGCTACATTGTCTATATTTTCAATTCTTACATATATTCTTTGAGAGGTGGTCACCTCATAATCAGCATTCTTATCAATGGTATTAGAAGTACTACTAGTTTGTGCATCTATAAGATCTGTGTGATAAGAAATAAAATAATCACCAGGATTAACAACACTGGCTAGAATCTCTGCATCTTTAGTATTTAAAAGAAAACTTGAAACTCCATCTGTATCTCCACCGGCAGAAGTTGCATCATCACAAAGTCTATACACTGAGGGTTGATTAGGCGTAGGCGTATCAGTTACTTTAAGTTTAAATTCTACAATAGTATAACAGGTATTAGAATTTACATTATGAACTCTTGCAAAGATTGTTGGATTATCAGAAGTATTTACACGATAAGGGTTCGCAATAATTGCAGCAGTAGTATTGGCCTCTGCAGCTGCTAGATTGTCAAAATACAATACTTCAAAGTCTGTAAGATCTGGATTTAAAATTGGATCTAAACTGTTTAGTATTTCAGGGGTTTGATCTGCAATTAAATCAAAGTCAACAAAACCAACTCTGTTCTCATCACAACGATTAATATCTAATGGTGATGGAATAAAAACAGGTGTGGTGTCTACTATGGCTTCTACTGCAATTCTTTCTGTAGTAGCACAGCCTTCTGGCGATGCAGCCACATAATATGTTGTAGAAGTGGTAAGCAGTGGTGTACTAAATGTATCTCCAGTAAACACAAGATTCCCTCCTACTAGAGCATCATACCAATAAATCTCTCCCTCAGATATTGTAGCTGACAAGGATACACTTCCACCGGTACAGGTTCTGTCATTAGTAGTACCGGTAATTTCAGGGATATAGATACTTGTACTGGCTGAAATATTGAGTGTTGGATCTCCTGGCATACCTCCATATTCTACAATATAACCTTTAGGCTGATAATCTCCATTTGGAGCTCCTTCATTAGATAAATCATTCCAAGAACCAGGTATGCCTATATTGGGTGCTGTAATATGAGCATAATCTTCATCTCCTGACTGATTGGGTTCAGGTGGATTGGTATTCCAATTGCTGTATAATCCTCCAACAGGGCCACCAGTAAAATTCCCGTTCCAAAAATTAGTTCCTGCTTCTGGACCAGTAACCCAATTCCAAACACCCTCAGTTCCTTCATCACTTGCACCAATCCAACCAGTACCTGATATTTGTTCTGCAGAAATGTTATTTTCATCTTCTGACAAAATAGTTGCTAGATAGCCTTGCAAACCAAAATAAGAGGATAATTCAGCTAAATTTTTAGCCTCTGACCATGTGATGCCAATATTTTCCTCATACACATAAAAATGTTCAGTAGAGGGTAGATAATTTCCATCTCCAATAGTTAAAGAAAAAAACTTTTCGCCAGTAATATTAGGATCTGTACTGCTAAAAACAATCTCTCTTACTGCTGTTTGAAGGTCCTCGTACAGTATTTGAGTAGCAGGTGCATTTGGTTCTAAAATAAGCTTTCCTTCTATAGCATTCCATGTGGTAGAAATCGTAGGGTGTGTACCTGTTAGTTCTAAAAGATCATCTGAAATTGAGTATCCTGAGGATATTTGAACCGTGAAAAAGTCTAATCCTGTATCATCAGGATCTGTAATTGTAAAGTTTTCTGCAATTTTAATTTCAGTTAAAGGACAATAAGCCTCCCTTGAATCTGCAGAAAGAACAGGAGGCTCATTTTGAGCACAATTCACTTCATCAGTAAACGTTAGTTTGAATTCTCCTTCAGCAAAACATGTGGATTCATTGCTATTTAGTATTCTAAAATAAATGGTTTCAAGAGGTGAAGTGCATAGATAGTTTTGAGGAGTTGTAATGAGATTAGTAAATGTGTTTTCAGTAGAATAAATGACTTCAAATAGGGTTGAATCTTGAGCCCCTAAGATTAGACTGGTTTGTGGTGTTAAATCAAATAATTCTATGCCATTACCATCAAAATCACAAGTTTCCATATCGGATGGAGTGGTTGCAACTGAAGGAGTTTGGGATATGGTTATGGTGACAGGGGTAACCGTATAGTTACTATCTTCTGAAACCTCCTCTGTTCTGATAAAAATAGTTTGTTCTCCAGGGACCGTATTTACCCATGGGTTTGGTAATGGATTGTCATTATTATCTGCATCCAATTGGCGAATATAAGCTGAAGATGAAAAAGCAATTGCTTCACTAAAACCTGCAGAACCATACCAAGCACCATGTGTATAATCATTTAAAAGTATGGTCTCAAAAGAGGGTGGTGACGTTGCTAAATTTATTTTATAAATCTCGTCTTCTGTTATCCCGTATAAAATCCCTTGTTCACTAGCTAAACCAAAAGTATTAAATTTCAAAGGCCCTAATACTTCATGTGAAATATAATTTACATCATCATCTATGGTTACCTTTAATAAAACATCTTCATTAAATTTCCATGCGATATACATGAAATTCCCAAAAATAACAAAATCACCACCTGCAGTACCTGAATTAAAATCATGCCATATGTATGGAGTAGCACCAGGTTCTGGGTTTAACCTGTATACAGCAGTAGACGATGCTGATGAAGAACCAAGCGCATTAAAGTAAAGATTATCTTGGGTGTCAAAAGATAAAGAATTACCCCCCAAATCTAAAACAGAAGTTAAATTACATGTGGTAGTTGCTATGTTTGCTTTTTTAATAGAATTAAATTCTGTTGTAAAAAACTCATTATTTGCGTTCATCGCAACATCATAGGTGTTTTCAGACAATTCACAAATTATAGTTGTAATTGGGTTTAGAAGAATATTATCAATTTGTAATATTTTATCTTCTGAGGTTCCGATAAGAAGTTTAGGATCAGCTACCTGTAAATCTCCAGATACAGCCACTTGTACTTCATCTAATATGGTGGTTAGATCTATGGTCATAATGCCGTCACCGTCATCATCACAGAAATTATAATTAAAATCAGTATTAATTAAAGTTGATACTGTTTTGTTATTTTTAATGACATTTCTTATGGGATATTTTTTCTTCGCATCTTCAGGGGTTTGAGAGAAAGATGAGAAAGATGATAATAACAAGAGAAAAAAGATCCTATGAAAAGATTTGGTATTCATGAAATGGATTTTTTATAGCTTTTTTTTTAAAATAAGTTGTAAATATAACGTAAGATTTATTGAATCATTGTTATTACTTTTGTTAAAAATAAAAATTTATGGCAAATAATACAGTAACAACCGTTTGGAAAGAAAATATGGTATTTGAATCAGACAATCCCAGTGGTGAAACCCTTTTTATGGATGCTCCTGATGAAGGAATTGAAAACAAAGGATTACGCCCAAAAGCATTAATGCTATCTTCTTTAGCAGGATGCTCAGGTTTAGATGTCGTGTCATTATTGAAAAAAATGAGAGCCGAGGTAGATGATTTTAAAATAGTTGTTCATGGAGAACTTACAGAAGAACACCCAAGATATTATCACAAAGTAGTTATAGCATACCATTTTTATGGAAGTGATTTACAAGAAGATAAAATTAATAAAGCTGTTAAATTATCTGTGGATCAATATTGTGGTGTGATGGAAATGTTTCGCAAATTTGCAAAAGTAACCACAGAAGTGTATCTTCATAAGCAATAAAAATTGCAATGCGTTGGACTTTAAAAACAGCACCTAATTTATCCTTAGTTGATGAACTATCTGAGGTTCTCTCTATTGATAAAGTATTGTCTTCGCTTTTAATTCAAAGAGGGGTTCATACTTTTGATCAAGCTAAAAAATTTTTCCGCCCATCATTAGATGATCTTCATGACCCTTTCTTGTTAAAAGATATGGATATAGCTGTTTCTAGAATCGAAAAGGCAATTGCCAACAATGAAAATATTCTTATTTACGGAGATTATGATGTAGATGGAACAACAGCTGTTTCTCTGGTTTCCTCCTATTTAAAAACAATCACAACTAAAATCGCTACTTACATACCTGATAGGTATGATGAAGGGTACGGAATTTCAACCCAAGGAATTGATTTTGCAGCTGATCATAATTTTTCGCTAATTATAGCTCTAGATTGCGGAATCAAAGCTATAGAAAAAGTTAATTACGCTTCACAAAAAAATATTGATTTTATTATTTGTGATCATCATAAACCCGGCGATAAACTACCAAAAGCAGTAGCAGTTTTAAACGCAAAAAGAGAGGATTGCTCCTATCCTTTCGATGAGTTATGTGGTTGTGGTGTAGGATTTAAATTAATTCAAGCCTTAGCTTCAAAAAGAGGACAAACTCTAGAGGATTTGACACAATACTTAGATTTGGTAGCCACTGCAATTGCAGCAGATATTGTGCCTATAACTGGTGAAAATAGAATACTTACCTATTTTGGGCTACAGGTAATTAATTCAAACCCAAGAAATGGAATTAAGGCAATTATTCAGGGAGTTAAAAAAAAAATACTAACCATTACTGATGTTGTTTTTATTATTGCTCCAAGAATTAATGCTGCTGGAAGAATGAAACACGGAAATTATGCCGTAGAACTATTAACTGAAATGGATTATGAGACAGCAATAAGTTTTGCTGCTTCAATTGAAAAATTCAATATAGAAAGAAAAGAAATCGATAAAAAAATTACCAATGAAGCTTTACAACAAATTGAGGCTGCTGATGAAAAAGAAAAATTTTCAACGGTTGTTTATTCTGAAGATTGGCATAAAGGTGTTATTGGTATTGTGGCTTCTAGACTCATAGAGTCTTATTACAGGCCTACTTTAGTTTTTACAAAAAGTGGTGAAAAACTCGCAGCCTCAGCCAGATCTGTAAAAGGTTTTGATGTTTATGAAGCCCTTGAACTATGCTCAGAACATCTAGAACAATTTGGAGGTCATAAGTATGCTGCCGGTTTAACATTAAGCCCTGATCAGTATATTCCTTTTAAAGAAAAATTTGAAGCAGTGGTTAAAAAAACTATAGATAAAGAATTATTAATCCCTGAGATTGCCATTGATTCCCCTCTAGAATTGTCAGATATTACTCCAAAATTTTTTAGAATACTCAAGCAAATGGGGCCTTTTGGTCCAAAAAATATGAAACCTGTATTTACCACAAATGCTGTTAGAGACAATGGGTATGGTAAAAGGGTTGGAGCCGATAAAAGCCATTTAAAATTAAATATCATTAACGGAGCTGATCAAAAAACATATAATGCTATAGGTTTTGGCCTTGGTGATAAAATAACATCTACTCAAAATGATTTTGATATTGCCTATAATTTAGATGAAAATGAGTGGAACGGAAATACTTCAATTCAACTTTTATTAAAAGACATCAAATAAAACTGTTTTAATTTCATTTTAAAAACTTAACCTATAACTTCATTTACCGTTTTAAAGATTAAGTCATATTCATAGCCTTTCCTTAAAAGAAAGTCTTGTAACTTTTTTTTACGCTTATAAATATTCTTTTCTGTTATGCTATTATTTCTAGAATCAGTTATTCTATAAATAGTTTGTAAATACTCTTCCTCCTCAATTTCTTTTAAGGCAGTCTTTATGTTATAGGCAGAAATATTTTTACTTTTTAACGCTCTTGTTATTCGTTGTTTGCCCCAATTTTTAATTCTAAACTTTCCTCGAGCAAAACTTTTAGAAAAACGTTCTTCATTTAAAAAATTATGCTGCATCAAATAAAGTAAAATCTTTTCTTGGGCTTCAGGTATTAATTGATGCTCATTCATTTTTCGCTCTACTTCTTGATGACAACGATCTTGGTATACGCAGTAATACTCCATTTTTTTTTGAAGTTCATCAACTGTGTACGATTTTTTTTTCTGCATCATGATTTTCGAAAATACAAAAAGAGGATGAAACCCACAGGGTTGCATCCTCTTTATGTGATGTTCTAAGAATTATTTAGTGTTCTTATGTGGTTTTTAACAAACCTTTCATCCTCATTTTAAATTTAGTGACAAGGTAAAATAAAATTGGAACCACAATTAGTGTTAAAAATGTTGCTATTAATAGACCGTAAATAACTGTTTTAGCTAGTGGACCCCAAAAAACAACATTATCTCCTCCCATGTAAATATTTGCATCAAAATTTGAAAATAATGTGAAAAAATTAATGTTTAATCCAATAGCTAGAGGTATTAGCCCTAAAATGGTAGTAATTGCTGTTAGTAAAACTGGTCGTAAACGTGCTTTCCCTGCTTTTACAACCGTTTCAAATAAACTTTCTAAAGGCAAATAGTCTTTTTCAGAGACTCCATCTTGTAATTTTCTCCTACTTATTAATAATTCAGCATAATCTAATAATACAACTCCATTATTAACTACAATTCCAGCGAGGGCAATAATTCCAACCATAGTCATCATGATAACAAAAGGTGCTCCAGAAATTACCAAACCACCAAAAACACCAATTAAACTTAAAAAGATTGCTAACATGATAATCCCTGGTTTTGAAACTGAATTAAATTGAATAATTAAGATGAAGAAAATTAATAATAAGCCTGTTATAAACGCACCAACTAAAAAGTTCATTTGTTTTTTCTCTTCTTCTATTTGACCTGTGTAATCTATTTTTACTCCTTTAGGAAAATCATTGAAATTTTTCATTGAATTTTCAATTCTAGCGACTACAGCACCAGCATCTGTTTCCCCTGGTGATAATGCAGAATAAACAGTGACCACTCTCTTTGTGTTTTTATGTTTGATAGCACTAAACCCAGAACTATTCATTTGAGAGGCAACAACAGAAACTGGAATCTCTTTAATTTTACCAGTTGCTTGATCTCTGAATGTTATTTTTTGATTAAAAACTGCACTTTTATTATATCTATCATCTTTATTAAAACGAACATAGATATCATAATCTTCTCCTTTTTCTTTATATATTCCTGCTTTGTTACCAAAAATAGCAGCCCTTAGTTGTTGACCAACTTGACCCGTAGAAACCCCAAGTTCACCTGCTTTTTTCCTGTCTACTAACACCTGCATTCCAGGCTTAGATTTGTTTACATCAATTTTTAACTCGTCTACTCCAGGAATGCTTTGAGTATTTAAATAGTCTCGCATTCTTTGTGCAGTTAAAATCAATTGTTCATAGTCTTCTCCATTAAGTTCAATATTAATCGGAGATCCAGCAGGGGGACCATTTGCATCTTTCTCTACAGAAATTAAAACTCCAGGATATATTCCAACTAATGCAGCTTGAACCTTTTGTCGTAACAATTCACTGTCCTCACCTCTTCTATATTTAAACTCACGCATGGAAGCTGTAATTTTTCCTTTATGTGGCATTTCTGCAGAAGAACCTCCGTCTTTTTCTGGATTCCCAGCCCCTTCACCAACTTGAGAAACAGTACTTTCTACTAAGAAATTGTAACCCTCATCTGTGTAGATCTTATTATTTAAGACCTCAAAAACTTTTTGCTCAATCTCTGTAGTAATGTCATTTGTTTTTTCAATATCAGTACCTTGAGGATACTCTATGTAGACGATAATTTGATTGGGCTTATTGTCTGGGAAAAACTCAACTTTAGTTCTCTCCTCCTTCAAAGACCATCCAAAACCACTAAAGGCAACAATTAATAATATAAAAGTTACTACAACTAATACATAGGGTTTCCAACCATTTAAGGCCCTTTTTAATTGTCTTTCATACCAATTTTCTAGAGCTACCAGTGTGTATTTTTGAAAATAATTTGCCGCTTTTCTCAATACAAATCTATATACCCAGAACATAATAGCAACAAATATGATTAAAGTTCCTAGTGCACTGTGTTTCCCTTCAAAGAAGAATAGTAGCAGACCAAAAATTAACATTATACCGGTAAGCTTCACAATATTTTTTAATGGCATATCTTTATCTTCAATACTCATAAATTGTGATACTAAAACCGAATTAAAGAAAATTGCAACAAATAATGATGAGCCCAAAACAATAGATAATGTTATTGGTAAAATCACCATAAACTGACCCATAATTCCTGGCCAAAGCCCCAAAGGAATAAAAGCGGCAACAGTTGTAGCAGTTGAAATAATAATAGGAAAAGCAATTTCTCCAATTCCTTTCTTTGCAGCATCAATTCTACTCATTCCTTCTTCATCCATTAATCGATATACATTCTCTACAACTACAATCCCATTATCTACCAACATTCCAAGCCCCATAATTAACCCAAACAATACCATGGTATTGAGTGTATACCCCAGAGCTCCTAGTATCATCAAAGACATGAACATAGACATTGGTATTGCAAAACCAACAAAAATTGCGTTCTTAAATCCTAGGAAAAACATAAGAACAATCACAACTAAAATAACTCCAAAAATGATATTATTAACCAAGTCATCTACCTGCCCAATTGTTTTAGGGGATTGATCATTTGTAATGTTAACTTCTAAATCTTTAGGGAAATTATTTTTCTTTGCTTGAACTACAATTTCTCCAACTTTATCTGCTGCAGTAACCATATTCTCACCCCCTCTTTTTTTCACGTCTAACATCACAACTGCAGCACCTTTTTCTCTCGCATATGTTGTTTTGTCTTTATCTTTAAAAGAAATTTCAGCAACATCCTTCAAATAAATTGAATTTCCGTTTTCAGATTTAATGACAAAGTCAAGAAGGTCATTTGGCGATTTAATTTCACCAATAACCCTGAGGGTTCTTCTTTGCTGACTGGTAATAAAATTACCTGCAGACATGGTCACGTTTCCTCGATTAATAGCGTTTGTAATGTCCTCAAAACTAACTTTAGCTGACATCATTTTATAAATATCTACGGCTACTTCAATTTCTTTATCTTGAGCTCCACGAATATCTACTTTCTTAATTTCAGAAAGATCTTCTATTTCATCTTGCAAATACTCTCCAAATTCTTTTAATTTAGAAACAGGATAATTCCCAGAAATATTAATATTTAAAATAGGAACTTCCTCAGACATGCTTAATTCAAAAACGTTGGGTGTTACTTTTGCCCCATTAAATGTAGGCCAATCCTCACCTGCCGTCTCTTGATCTATTTCATCTTTAACCTTTTGCTTTGCTTTATCTACCTCTATGTTCTCATCAAACTCTACAGTAATTATAGAATAATCTTCTTGTGATGTAGACGTAATTTCTATAACATTACTTACCGATTTTAATTTGTCTTCTAGAGGTGTTGTAATCAATTTCTCAATATCCTCTGCGGTATTACCAGGATATACAGAACTAATGTAAATTTTTGTTTCACTTATTTCTGGAAAATTTTCTCTTGGCATTGCAAAATATGACGATATCCCTAGATAGAGAAATAGAAACATTAATACATAAATAGTGGTTTTATTATTTATTGCCCAGGACGAAAGCTTAAACTCTTTGTCTATTTTTTTTTTGATTTTGGCCATTGTTAATTAGTTTTTATTGATCACTTTTACAACCTGTCCATTATTTACACTTCGCGCACCCTCCATTATGATTTCTGTATCTGGAGTGAGGTTTTTTGTTACTTCAATAAAATCTCCTTGAGTTTTTCCGGTTTCGATCACTAATCTTTCTGCAATCCCTAAATTGTTTTCTTTTTTGTCTTTTACAACATAAATAAATTGTTGGCCTTTTGAGTTTTCTGAAATAATTGATTGTGGTATTAGAATTGCATTTTTATTAGTGTAGTCGTTTAATTTTAATTTGGCCGTTAAATTTGGCTTTACATCTAAGTCTTGGTTAGGTATCCCAACTTCTATTTTAAAAGATCTGTTAGTTGGATTTATAAAGTTTCCAACTTGTCTAATTTTAGAACTAACTGTTTTTCCTAGTATTGGAAAATTAACCTCTACCATTTTATTGTTCGTGATGCTTGTTATGTAATTTTCTGGAACATCTGTTTCTATATACATCTTAGAAAGATTTATAATTCTAAACAGTTCTGATCCTTGACCAGGTGCAACGACAGTTCCCTTTTCTTTAAAAACATCATCTACAATTCCTGAAAAAGGAGCATTAATTGTAAATTTTGACAATTGTTGCCTTAATTGGTTTGTAACATTTTTTTGAGAATTATAGGAGGTCTTTGCTTGTAAGAACTGTATTTCAGATCCGATTTTCTCACTCCACAGTCTTTTTTGACGCTCAAAAGTAGTTTTTGCTAATTGTTCGTTCGCTTCAGACAACAATACTTGTTGGGCTAATCCTCCATCATCAATTATGGCTAAAAGTTCATCTTTCTTTACTTGCTGTCCCTCTTTTACAAATACCTTTTTTAAAATACCAGGCACTTCTGGATATACCAAAACATTTTGTTTTGTTTGAACATTTCCTTGTAATTCTATAAAATGAGTAAATACCTCTTCTTGTGCTTTAAACGTTGTAATTAGCGGTGTATTTTTGTCTTTATTTAGACTGTTTAACTTTCTATTTAATTTATTCAGATTGGCAGTTAACTCCTGTAACTCTGAATCAATTTTTATTTTTTTTAATGTAATTTGATCAACATTATTTGTAGCTAAAACCTCCTCTAGTGAAAGTTCTTTTTTATTGCTACATGCATTTAATACGATAACCGCAAAGAATAATAAGTATATATTTTTCATAATATTTTTATTTAATTGGAATATTTAATGCAGTTTCTAAAGCTGCTTTTTTGGCAATCACTTCTAACATAGATTGCACATAATTTTGTTGTTGAGTGAATAGTTGATTTTGAGCTTGTAATAAATCAAAACTTGAAGAAATTCCTTCAAAAAACTTGGTTCTTTGTTTTCTTTCAATACGTTCAGATAAATCAACATTTTTTTTCGCTGTATTATAATTTTCAATACTTAATTGGTATTCATTTTTTGATTTTTCAGCCAATAAACTGAGTCGTTGTTTGGTTTCTATCAATCTAATGTCTGCGGTTTCTAGAGCAATTCTAGCTTGGGATGTTTTAGCTTTTCTGCCTAAACTACTAAAAATAGGAACGTTTAAACTCACTCCCATTAGTGATGAGTCAAACCATTGTTGGTTGCCTCTAAAAAAAGTAAATGTATCTGAAAAGCCTTGCTTTCCATAGTTAACAAAAGCTGATAAACTTGGCAAAGCTTTACTTTTTTCTAATTGCATCATGAGCCTTTTTGACTCTCTGTCATTTTCAGCGATTTTAAAATCGATATGTTTAGATAAATCAAATGATTTAGAAATAAGTCCCAAATTAATATTGGTTTCTGCTAAATCATCCAAACTATCTGATAATTCTACAGAAGTATCTATAGGAACTCCTATCGAAAGGTTTAGCATCTGATACGCTATTCCTTTCATTCTTTGCAAGTTATACAACTGGTTTTTTAAGGTTCCAAAAGTAATTTCTAATTGCTCAACATCTTCTTGTTCATTAAAACCATTTTCATAAATCTTTTTTGCATCATGAAGGTTTTTCTCTATAATTTTTAGGTTTCCTTGAAGAATAGTAATGCTTTTTTCTGCTACTAAAACACTGCCATACGCGTTAACAACAGCTTCCCTTGTTAAAATTTCAGTTTTCTCATTGGCCTGTTCCGAAATTTTTAAATAAGCTCTAGAAGCCTGGAGACCAACTAAGTAAGATCCATCAAATAATAATTGTGTTACGGTTACAGATGCGTTTATATTTTGTTGAGTTCCAAAAACAACTGGGATAAATCCTTGAGGAAGACTAGGATCTCTATTCGATTGGATATCAAAATAATCTTCAACAGTCTGAACCACAGAAGCGGTATTATCAAAAGCAGCAGCAGGTAATAAAGAAACAGGTTGTTTTATAAAATTTTGATAATTAATAGTTGCATCTATTTGTGGTAAACCAGAAGCAGTTGTTTCCCAAACAGTTTCTTTGGCTGATAAAACATTATTTTTTGCAGCTTTTGTGTTGTAACTATTCTCTAATGCCATTTCAATTGCCTCCTTTAAAGATAGTGATGTCTTAATTTTTTGTGCAAAACTTGAATAGCCAAAAAGTAGGGTTAGAATAATTATTAAATACTTTTTCATTAATTAATTTTATAATTGTTTTTCTAATTCTTTTATTCCTTTATCTGTAGATATTCCACGTAAATGATACTCTAAATGATACGAAGTCAGGGTATTCATTGAATAATTAACAAGAGGAAATAAGTCTTTGTTTTTAATTCCTAACATTCCGTTAAAATAAATTCTCGCTGTAAAATCAATATCAATATCTTTTCTATATAACTTTTGTTCAATTCCTTTCGTTAAATTTTCTTTAAACAATTCTTGCATTAACTCAAATTGTTTGTGTTTTAAATTCTTGAAAATTTTAGGATAATATTTTTGAAGTTGATATTGAGGAGAAGATTTTTCATCTTTTAAATGCTTCATCACAAACCTTTTTATCTCAAATAATTCTATAATTGGATTTTGTTGTTGCTCGTGAATAATATCTATTCCTTTTGAAATAATATCAAAAATGTGAAGTGTAGCAGCCTCTACTAATTGGATTTTATTAGCAAAATGAGCATAAATTGTTTTTTTGGATATTCCTGAATTTGTAGCAATGTCATCCATGGTAACACTCTTAAAGCCTATGTTTAAGAACATCTCTGTAGCATTATGTAGTATTTTTTTTTTCATACAAAAGTGGTTCAAAATTACAACGGAAACTTTAGAAACAAAAATAGTTTCCCAAGTTTAATGATTTTTTAACATTCTTAACATTAAAATAAATCTTTAATCTTATTTTTGTTGAAACTTTTATCAACTTTGGATTTAACATCATACCAAGAGAAATTTCAAAAATACCTTGACAAAAAAGAGTGGGTCAGAGAGCCTAAAAACCTCTATGAGCCAATCAACTATATTATACAGCTATCAGGTAAACGTATTCGACCAATTTTAACTTTAATGGCTGCTGATATTTTATCCAGTGATTATAAGAAAGCATTTCCTGCGGCTTTAGCAGTTGAAGTTTTTCATAATTTTACCCTTGTGCATGATGACATTATGGATGATGCACCATTAAGGAGAGGAAAAAAAACAGTTCACGAAAAATGGGATTTAAACAGAGGAATACTTTCTGGTGATGCCATGTTAATATTAGCTTATCAATA
Source organism: uncultured Flavobacterium sp. (assembly GCA_913061465.1). GTDB lineage: Bacteria > Bacteroidota > Bacteroidia > Flavobacteriales > Flavobacteriaceae > Polaribacter. The sequence goes on along the minus strand of CAJXSU010000049.1, from coordinate 2,709 downwards.
TTTTGAAAGTTATCCTCCAAATATATTTCAAAAATTAGCAGTTCTATTTAGTAAAACTGCTTTGGAAGTTTGTGATGGACAACAATTAGATATAGATTTTGAAACCAGAAATGATGTAACCATAGAAGAGTATATCGATATGATTCGTTTAAAAACATCTGTTTTGGTAGCAGCTGCATTAAAAATGGGGGCTATTGTTGCAGAATCCTCAGATAAAAATGCAGATTTATTATATGAGTACGGAATAAATCTGGGTTTAGCTTTCCAGTTACAAGATGATTACCTAGACACTTTTGGAGATCCAGAAACATTTGGTAAACAAATAGGTGGTGATATTATTGAAAATAAAAAAACATATTTATACTTAAAAGCAATGGAGCTATCTGAAGCTCATGACAGGCAAAAGCTAGAGTTTTTTTACAAACAAAAATTAGAGGATAATTCTATTAAAATTGATGAAGTAAAGCGAATTTTTGAACAGTGTGACATTCCAACTTTAATTCAAAACTTGATTCATGAATACACTGAAACCGCTTTTGATATTCTAAAAAACATGAATATCAGTGAATTAAATAGACAAAAACTTAAAGATTTTGGATCTTTTTTAATGGCAAGAGATAAATAAATTTTTTATTTTTTTGACAATTAAAATTATTTAAAAGTGTTACATTTGTCGACTGTAATTAGGACCCATAGCTCAGCTGGTTAGAGCACCTGACTCATAATCAGGGGGTCCAAGGTTCGAGCCCTTGTGGGTCCACACGTTACTTAAAGCTCTACAGAAATGTAGGGCTTTTTTTATGGGTTCTCACTGCTCTTCACAACTAAACAACAACTTGTCTTTATTTTCTCTAATATTTGACAGAACTTTCAAAGATGTATCATATATAAATATTTGGCAGATATTTGGCAGACATTTAATACACCTTAAAAGAAATTAATTGTTTCAGTTCTAGTTTTTTACAAAACTGAACAGCTAAGGAAGAAAAAAATAGACGTAATATGAATAGTTATTAAGTCTAATAATGGAGTCTTATAAATTCAACGTAAATCCAATATATTTATAGTTGTGTTAGGTAAACGTCTTAAATGAATTTTAATAATTATATTTGAAATTATGAGAAACTTATTATGTATATATTTATATTTTTCCTCTTTACTTGGATATTCACAAATTAATCCTGAATGGACTAATTCTGAGATCAAACAAGCTGATGTAGCAAGAAGTATTTTAACTATTTCTGAATTTGAGAGAGATGTAATATTATACCATAATCTTGTAAGACTATTTCCTCAAAAATATTTACAAGTTGAAATACAAAATTTTACTCAAGATACAGAGACTAAAGACAAGTTAAAATTTGATTTTACCTGGAATCCTCAGAATATTAATTCTAAATATTTTAAGTCTTTAATAAAAAAATTATCCAATCAAAAACCTTTACCGAAGTTAGTTTTTGACAATAGCCTTAATCTATCTGCTAAGTGCCTTGCAAAAGAGCAAAGTAAAAATGGAAAAATTGGTCATTTTAGGAAAAAATGTAAGGATGCCATGGCAGAAAAAGACTTAGGACGGTTCATTAGTAGTTTTGGAACTGCTGAAAATTGTGGTTATGGTGTTTATAATGGTAAAGATGCTGTTAATCAATTACTAATTGATGAGGGTGTGTCAAATTTAGGACATAGAAAGAATATACTTAACCCTAAATATACTAGAATTGGAGTAGGTATTGATTTTCATCCCAAATATGAAAAGGTTATAGTAATTGATTATGCATTTGTAAATTACTTTAAAGAATAGTTATAAAATTTAAATCTCTAATTAAGCCATGTGCACATGCTGAAAAGATTAATTAATTCTTTAGTATTCTTTGTGTAGTGAGTTTAACACCATCAGAAAGTTGTAGCATGTAAACTCCTTTTTCTAGATGACTAATATCTATGTGATTTGTGATAGGCTTATTCATCACTTGTTTCCCTAGTATATCATAAACCACAGCTTTTAATTGAAAATAATTACCCTCTACATATACGATATCTGATGTAGGATTTGGATAGATTGAAATGTCTAATTGGTTTTGGTCATCTACTCCAGCAGTTGCACAATCTAAACCATCGTCAGTTATTATCCATCCGTAGGTATCTATTAAGTTTTGCCTAGCATCTTCTCCATTACAATAATTTACTCCTATTGCACGCAAAATAACACCAGATATAACATCTTGTTGAGACCAACTATTTAATACACCATCGTAATTATCTGTTGATAGACTTGAGTATGAAAACATTTCTTGCATATCTGTCACACTACTTATATCCCAATTATTTAAAGATTGGTTAAATGACGTTGCGTAAAAGAACATTGATGACATATTAGTTACACTACTCACATCCCAAGAATTTAAGTCTTGATTAAAAACTGATGCGATAGTAAACATTTGAAACATATTAGTAACATTACTAACGTTCCAATTATTTAAAGGTTGGTTAAATGACGTTGCGGAACCAAACATTACTTGCATATCTGTCACACTACTTATATCCCAATTATTTAAAGGTTGGTTAAATGACGTTGCAAAAAAGAACATTGATGACATATTAGTTACACTACTCACATCCCAAGAATTTATGTCTTGATTAAAAACTGATGCAGCAGTAAACATTTGAAACATATTAGTAACATTACTAACGTTCCAATTATTTAAAGGT
>CAJXSU010000048.1 GCA_913061465.1 uncultured Flavobacterium sp. | reverse complement strand
TCTCTTGTTTTTTAGCGTATTTTAGAATTTCATTTTCTAAAAAATCTCCTTTCAACACAGGAAACCCTAGGACTTTTTGATGGTCTTTTGCGTTGTTAATGATCCCAGAAATGGTTCCTCCAGTTCCAACACAAGAACAAATATAATCAAACTGACTGTCTTCTTTTGTTAAAATCTCTTCACAGCCTTTTACTGCTAAACTATTAGTACCACCCTCAGGAATACAATAAAAATTCCCGTATTTATTTTGAAGCTTTTCTGTAAACTCAATTGAAGTTTTATTCCTGTAAGTTTCTCTAGAAACAAAATCAAATTGCATTCCATGTTTAGATGCATTTCTTAAGGTCGAATTTGAAGTGAGTGTTTTTTCTAAATCAACCCCTAATTCATCTCCTCTAATAATGCCAATAGTTTTAAACCCAGTTGATTTTCCTGCAATTGCTGTAGCCAAAATATGATTAGAAAATGCACCTCCAAAAGTTAACAATGTTGTTTTCTTTTGATCTAAAGCTTCTTTAAGATTATATTTTAATTTTCTAAATTTATTTCCAGATACTAAAGGATGAATTTGATCTTCCCTTTTTATAAAAAGTTGGTAATTTTTAGCTTCAAGTTCTGGTAGAACAATATGTTGATTTTTACCTTGTATTTTTGAATGAAAATCCATAATTAATCTTCACAACAAGTTATGAAAATTTTTCTACCTCTTCCTCCACTATCTCCCAATCAGACATTAAAGATTCTAGTTGGACTTTTTTAGCTTTATAGTTTTCGAAGAAATTTGGCTGGCTAGACACTTCATCATAATTTTCTGCCATAGCCAAATCTATTTTGGTAATTGCTGTTTCTAAATCACTAATCTGAGTCTCAATTTTAGAGCGTTTGTTTATCAATTTCCTAAGCTCTTTCTCTTGGTCTCTAGACAATTGATGTGCTTCATCTTTTGAGGTATCCTTTTTAGTTTTAACTACCGTTCTTTTTTCGGCTTCACGAAGATTTTCCATTTTATGTTGCTCCAAAAAATATTCAATATCTCCTAGATATTCTTTAATTACTTTGTCTTTAAAACCAAAAACCGTTGAGGTTAAACCCTGTAAAAAATCTCTATCATGAGATACTAAAATTAAGGTTCCATTAAATTGTTTTAATGCTTCTTTTAAAACATTTTTAGAGGCAATATCAAGGTGATTTGTTGGCTCATCCATGATTAAAACATTAAAAGGTGATAGCAGTAATTTACACAATGCTAAACGATTTCTTTCTCCTCCAGAAAGTACTTTTGCCTTTTTATCAACTGCATCTCCACCAAATAAAAAAGATCCTAACATGTCTCTAACACGCATTCTATTTCCGTCTGTAGCCGCATCCTCCATGATCTCTAAAACAGTTTTTTCAGGTGGTAAATGTTCCGACTGATTTTGAGCAAAATATCCTATTTCTACGTTATGACCAAGTTTTAGGTACCCTTCAAAAGGAATTTCACCAACCATCATTTTTGCTAAGGTAGATTTCCCTTGTCCGTTTTGACCAACAAATGCAATTTTACTATTTCTCTCTATCAAAAGATCTACATTTTCAAGAACATGATTATCTCCATAACTTTTACTTATTTTTTCGGCCTCAACAACAATCTTTCCTGGTTCTTTAGAGATTGCAAAACGAACATTCATTGCAGCATTATCATCCTGATCAACTTCGATAAGTTCTACTTTATCTAGTTGTTTCATTAATGACTGCGCCATTGAAGCTTTACTTGCTTTTGCTTTAAACTTATTAATTAAAAGTTGTTTTTGTTTGATCTCTTTTTCTTGATTCTTTTGTGCTTGTAATTGTTTTTCCTTGATTTCTCCTCTCAATAATAAAAACTGAGAATAGGGTTTCTTATAATCATAAATTTGTCCTAAGGAAATTTCAATAGTTCTATTCGTAACATTGTCTAGGAACATTTTATCATGAGAAACTAAGACTATTGCACCAGCATAAGATTTTAAAAAATTCTCTAACCATATAATAGATTCAATATCTAAATGATTGGTAGGTTCATCTAGTAGTAAAATATCATTGTTTTGTAATAAAAGTTTTGCCAGTTCTATTCGCATTCTCCAACCACCCGAAAAAGTATCAGTTAGTTTGTCAAAGTCTTCTCTTTGAAAACCCAATCCTTGTAATATTTTCTCTGTATCTCCCTTGTAATTATAACCTCCTAGTAACTCATAACGCTCTGTTAAGTCTGTTAAGTCAATAATTAACTGGCTATATATTTCACTTTCATAATCTGTTCTTGTCGCTAATTGTTCATTTATAGCATCTAATTTTAATTCAATTTCTTTAATTTCCTCAAAAGCTTGATAGGCTTCTTCTAAAATAGTTCTCCCTTGAACAAAATCTATATCTTGACGTAAAAAACCGATTTGAATATCTTTATCAAATGCCATAGTACCACCACTACTTTCAATATCTTTAGATAGCACCTTTAACAAGGTAGATTTTCCTGCACCATTTTTCCCAATTAATCCAATTCTGTCTCCTTTATTTAGTTTAAAAGTTATCCCTGAAAACAAATCTGATCCCATAAAAGAGACCGTTAAGTTATGTACGTTAAGCATTAATTTTTGTTGTTTTTTACGATGCAAAACTAGTTAAAAAAAGAATACAATTGATTTACAAAATTTTGATGTTTTAATAGATTTTCTAATTTGTAGTACTCGCTAATTATTTATAGATAATTGTAATGACTACAATAGTGCTAATTTATTTTCTATTTGAGTATTTTTGAACCATAAGAACTCATATAACTTTAATTATTAAAATCTTAATGTTAAAAAAAGGATCTAAAATCTATAGTATTTTAAGAGGAAAATGTCCAAGGTGCCATGAAGGGAATTTTTTCAAATACACTTTTACAATGAATATTTTTAAAGTAAATAAAATTCAAAAAAAATGCTCACAATGCGATCTTAAATATATGATTGAACCCGCTTTCTATTTTGGTGCATTGTATGTAAGTTATGGAATAACTGTGGCAATATGTATTGTAACTTTTATTACCTCAAAAATAATATTTGATTTAGCGCTTCTATCATCTTTTATTGCAGTTTTTATAGTTTTAATTCTATTTATACCTGTAAATCTAAGGCTTTCAAGAATCCTATGGATAAATATGTTTATTAATTATAAACCCTAAAATTTTTAATCAAACCTCTTAATGTCTATTTCAGGATCTAGCTCCGTACCGAATTCTATATGCTGAAATAAATTTTTTGCAACTGTTGGAGCTATCATTACTCCACGAGTTCCTAAGCCATTTAAAACACTTAATTGTTTATGACTAACATGTGTGCCAACTAATGGTTTTCTGTCTTTTACAGCGGGTCTTATGCCTGCAGATTGCGAAACAATAGTGTAAGGGACAGTAATTACTTTTTTAAGTTTTTCGACCAACTCGTCTTTTCCTTCAATTGAAGGTATTGAGGTTTTGTCTTTATGGTTAAAAGTTGCCCCAACTTTGTAACGATTATTACCTAATGGTAACACAAATAAAGTTGACTTTAATAAAAAGTCGATCTCTAATTTTGGTGCATGTATAGTTATAATTTCGCCTTTAACCTCCTCTAATGGTAAATGGTTAAAATAAGGGTTTTGTTTCACTCCAAATCCCTCACAAAAAATAATTTTACTTGCCTTAAGATTATTGTATGTAACCAAATTACCCTCGAATAAAATATCATTATGATAAAACTTCTCAAATCGAATCTTTTGATTGTTTTTTAAATACTGCCTGTAAGCCTCTACTAATTTATGAGTATCAATTCTTCCCCCCTCTTTTACATTGCCAAAATAATGACTCCCTTTTACACCAGCATACGTGTTTTTATCTAGGGTGTCATCTAAGAACGGTGCTACCGTTGGTTTATCAAATGCTGAAAACCAATTGTTTTGATCTTCAGTAGATTTGAAGGCTTTTTTTATAACAAATTTTTGATCGAAAATTTGATTAAATTTTTTTTCTAAATTTACGTAAAAAGGAAGTGCAATAGCTAATTGCTCTTTAGCATTCCAAACAGGCGAAAAGCGTTTTAAAATAACAGGGTTATAAACCCCCCCAGCAACTAAAGAAGAAGTTTGAGAATCATCTTCAAAAACAATAAAACTTTTATTAGCTTTAATTAATTCTTCAACAAAAGCTAAACCTGCTAAACCTAAACCAACGATAAGATAATCTACTTTCACCATTCAAAAATAGTCTTTTACAATAAAAAAGCGTTTCGAAATTCGAAACGCTTTTTATAATTTTCTATACTAATGAAATTTAATAATTCCACATATCAATTTCTTTGTTTCTAATAGATTCTTTTATTCTATCGGCTTCCAATAACTGAAATAAAGCATTCCCTCTAATATAATCTGCAATTTTTCTATTTCCATAAACATTTTCTTCTCTAATGATTACAGAGTTAAATCTTCGAGCATTTAGGAGATGATCATAAGATATGGGTTGAGAAACATTCTTTGGATTAAATACCTTTGAGTCATGTAATATTTGTCTAGTCTCTGGATAAAAAACCCAAAATAGTTCATATAATTCTTCATCTTCAATATCTGGTAACCCAAGTGTTAAAACATCTTTACCCATTGGGGCTAGCGCTAATAATCTATATTTTAATTCACCTAAGCGTTTATCAAAATACCACATTCCTTTCATCATATATCCTTCAATATCTTGAGTTTTAATTCTAAAAGTATCAGAGTAATCACCGTTTAGTCTAACATTTACTAATTTTTCATCAATTTCTGCACCGGTAATTTTTGAAGTAAAAAAGGAATCTGAATATACATTTTTTATTGATCCTTTTCTAATTCCTCTCAAGAGCGTGTCAAATAAAGAGCGTCTATCGTTAGATATATTGGTAGTGTCAATAGGGAAATAATACGGAAGGTTAATTTTTTGATTTAAATCTACAAACTCCCATACAACCTTAGACCATAGAATATCACGTTCATCTATATAGCCATAAGCTAGAGGACCATCATTATCTGCTGCAATTCTCGCATCTGTTTGTTTTCCTATTTCTTCTACCTTAGTTGCATTTAATATATTGGCCTGAGCACATACATAACTGGTAGCTAATAATGAAATAACAACTGTATAAAAACGCTTCCTTATCATACTATAATATTTAATTCTTCTAATTTGTAATCGATATACTTACGGGTAATACTTTCTTAATTCTTGTTCCTTTTAATTTTTCAAAAGCTTGAATATCAAAGATTGTAACTAAATCTCCTCGTCTCGCTTTTGCTAAAGCTTTTTTAGCTCTAGAATCTAATTTATCACCTGTAACTTTAACGGCCAACTGTCCTGGAACTTTAATAGTAAATCCTTTAACAATTAATTGCAGATCAAACACAAAGTCTGGAAGCGCTGCTCCAATAGGAACATTATTTAAACTAGATTTAGGCATTGGAACAATACCAAAATCGCTTCTAACTGTACCAGCTGCTGCTGGAATATCTTTAATCCTAAACGTTTTAGGTGTGTTAATTATTTTACCATTACTTAATTTAGCCGATACATTAATTTTAACTTCATTTCCACTTCCAGGGTTTAAGATGTATTTTCCTAAACCTGTTCTTTTTAATTTATTATTTCCTGGAACACTAGATGTGATGTCTTTATCTCCAACACCTGGAACAGATATTGAAATTGGATTGTCTAAACCTCTATAAACCACATTCATTTTGTCAGCAGAAATAACCGCTTCGCTTGGCAAAGCAATTACAGAATATTTACTTTCAAAAGATACTGGAACTGGTTCTCCGTCTTGCATAAATGTAATCGTTCCTTTTATGTTGTTGGTTCCTATATTTCCAGCAGGGATATCAACCATAACTTGACCGTCTTTTACCTTATCAGTAGCATCTCTACCATTTAGAATAACTTCAGTTGGAACCAAGGTAGCATCGTAACGTCCTAAAACAACTTTTCCTTCAACTCTCTCACCAGCAAAGTAGGCTGTTTTTTCAAGTGCTACAATACCTTTATAATTTGTTAAAGAAACTTCCGATTCTAATTGACCTCCTAAAAGGTTAGTATAAATCTCAGCTTCTGTATTTTTTACATCTCCCTGAATCTGAGTCATATTTGCTAATGAGGTAATCATTGGCATTCCCTCATATCTACTTTTTATCCAAGGAATTTCTGGAGAATCTTCCTCTCTTGCTGGCTCAGGATCTGTATTAAATCGTTTTTTAATATTTCTTATCAAATCTTGATTTGCATCAGTTCCAAGGATAGACAATAATTTTTCTCTGTAAGAATTGATACTACCCACAAATTCTTCACCTTGGGGTGTTAAGCCTTCTCCTTTAAAAAACATTTCATCAAGTCTATCTCCACCACTCATGGCTTCATAATTAGTTTTATCTTCTTCATCTGTATCAGATAAAATAGAATCTTTTAAGGCACTCATATAAACAAATAAATCTTCTGAAAGTTTATTAATTTCTTGTGCTTTTTTGTTTAAGCCTTCAAACTTGTCTGGTTGATCGGTAGCTTTTGTATTTAAACTTGATAAAATATTATCAATATTTGTGGAAGAGGCAACATTTGCATCCTCAATTTTTTCTTTCATAAAGCCAAACGATGATAATACCTTTTTATCCATTTGCATTGCCAACATTGCAATGAAAATTAGATACATTAAGTTAATCATCTTTTGCCTTGGGGATAATTTTCCTCCTGCCATATAAATTAGTTTTTTAGTTATAAAATTATTGTACTAATTATTTGGTAGACATTGCAGAAAGCATTCCACCATAAACTCCGTTAAGAGATGACAGGTTACTTGCCAATGATTCCATTTGTTCTTTCAAACGTTCAGAATTTTCAACCATAGCGTTGTTTAATTCAGATTGTTTGTTAGAGTTTTCCATTTGAACTTGGTATAATCCATTAAGAGATTCCATTTGTGTAGCTGCTAATTCTACTTGTTCATTATATTTTGCTGTAGATGAAATTGATTCTGAAGCAACACTCAACCCTTCTGCAGCGGTATGAAAACTCTTAATACTGTTTCCAAGATTGGTCATAAGCTCTGTATCTACTTGCGCTTCCTGTAATAAGTTATCTAATTTTTGAGATAACATTCCGTTAACTCCAGCTCCTTCGCTATCTGCATCTCCTAGTTCTGGATATACCTTGGTCCAATCTAAATCATCTTCTATAGGCTCAAATGCTGATATTGCAAAAACTAGCGCCTCAACAGCCATACCAATGGTTAACATTAACCCTCCTGTTACAGGTCCAATAGAAATGTGTTGAATTTTGAATAAAGCTCCTAGTATTACGATAGCGGCTCCGATACCGTAGGCCATATTAAAAAGTTTCTTAGTTGATTTTGATTGTGCCATAATTTATTGATTAGTTTTTTTATTAATTATTTGCTTGATTATTTGCTCCTAGTTTACTTTGAACGGTTCTAAAACCAATATAGCTTCTGGCTGTATCTCCATATTCAAAATCTCTAGTACTTACCTCTAAAAAGTAGGCAACATCCTTCCAGGAACCTCCTCTTGTTATTTTTCTATTGTTAGCCCGATCTTCTACATTGGCATTCATGGTAGAACCCATGTAATAAGAATTTGGATTAAATGATGAATTTGTCCATTCAGAAACATTACCAGACATGTTATACAAACCATAATCATTTGCATTAAATGATTGTACCTCTACAGTGTACAAGGCACCATCAACCGCATAGTTACCTCTAACCGGTTTGAAATTTGCTAGAAAACAGCCACGATCACTTGTAATATTTGGCCCTCCCCAAGGATATTTAGAGAATTCTAAACCTCCTCTGGCTGCATATTCCCACTCTGCTTCGGTAGGAAGCCTAAAACTAGAATTTGCAATAGAATTTTTCTTGTTACGCATGTTATCACTCTTGTTTTTTGTTCTCCAATTACAAAAAGCTTGAGCTTGATACCAATTTACACCTACAACTGGGTAATCTTGATACGCTGGATGGTAAAAATAATCTTGATGCATAGGATCGTTGTAAGAATAATTAAAATCTTTAATCCAAACCGTGGTATCAGGATATACACTTACAGTTTCATTTACTAAAAAACTTTTTCTTTCATTAGGTTTATCTACAGCAGAATTAACATCATACCAAGAATAGTTGTATTTAAGTTTTTTCGTATTAAACGTTCTCACTCCATCTCTTGAATCTTCCTTTTTGATGTACAATGAATCCATAACTTCTGCATAGTACACATCTGGGTATTCACTTGTATCCCAAATAATATCTTCGTTTTTATTGAGTGGTTTTGTGTATAGAGAATCTAATTCATAATAATTCTCAAACATATATTTTTGATAAGCAGTTTGATCTGTTGTATCTGATACTGCATAGGCAAAATCATAAATACCTCCTTCAAGAGGCGCACCTGCTTCATCTGTTAAAGTTCCTCCGGACACAAAATCTGCCATTAAAGCCAATTCAGTTCTAACGATTGAATCTTTAACCCAATTAATGAATTGTTTGTATTCGGAATTAGAAATCTCAGTTTCATCCATATAAAAAGAACTCAAACTTACTGTTCTTGGCGGAGCACTCATTGTACCAGTAATGTCCTCGTCTTGCTTACCCATTGTAAAAGAGCCCGCTGGTATTGAAACCATCCCAAAAGGTTTTTCTGCAAACCACTTGACATTAGATTTTACCCCAACTAATTCTCCTCTATCGTTAGACCCGCATCCAAACAAAAGGGGTATAGCAAATACACATAATATTAATTTCTTCATATTTTTTTATCTTTCCTGGAAAAGTTCGTAAACCTATAATTTTTTTTAAACAAATACAATGTAATGGAGGTATTTTAACTTAAAATTATTAACCACTCTGTTTTAAATCATTTTACTCTGCGCTTTAAACCATCGATCTGGTATCATTTGATTTGTTGTTTCTATGTAATCTTGATAGGTACAAGGTATTAACGCACGCCTTTTGTATTTATTATGCTGTATTAAATTTATCTCCATCCACCATCGACCAGTCTTGTTACTCTTATAAAAATTTATCGGATCATCATTTTCTAGCATAACCGTAAACTTTTGGTAATCTTCTTTTGTAGCAAAAGGGTAATCTTTTACTCTAGAATTGAAGCCTTCAATAAAACACCAGATCATTTGTGCAATCAAATGAGCAGTCATGTTATGATTATCAAAATCTGAATTATATTCATAAATACCAAAAGATGACACCTTATCACTTATACCCGCATATCTTGCAATTCCACAAATTTCATCACCATAAAACCCATTTGGCGAAACATTTTTATTTGCGGGGGCATCGCTTTGCCTTACAGATCCAATATCTATACTAACAATATCAGCATCTCTTAAAACCGGCTCTAAAATTTCTAATTCCTTTGCTTCAGCGAGTCTATAGGTATCAAAATTTAAGCCTTGAATTAATTTAATTTCTTCTTGAGGATTTAAATAAGTTTGGTATCCTATATTACTAAAATTAAAAAGGTTTGTCGGAACCTCCATAATTATTTTACTAAGATAGGATTTAGAAGACAAATTATCCTCCAAATTACCTAAATCAAATTTACTATCAACAACAACTAAGTTAACCGTCTGCTCTAACTGATCATATGCTTTATAATTTGAAAAAGTAATATCTTGACCTCCTCCAATGATTATTGGAATGATATTCATTTTTAATAAACTTTTAATTACTTCTATAATTGCAAAATGGGTATCTGAAGTTGACTCTCCTTTTTTAATATTTCCCAAATCTGCGATTGGAACATTCCAATTTCCTGGAAATAATTTATAAAAATGACTTCTAATGTGATGAAGATCTTTACCTGACCCAAAGTTGTCGTCTGTATTTCTATCCTCATCTACACCTACAATAGCGATTTCAATATTATTGAGATCTGGAAATCCATTTTTTTGGGTGTATATCTGAATGGAACTGCCTATAGATCCAGGCAATAACACATCAAGGGATGCTTCTAAAACAGTATGGATAGGGGTTAAAAAGTCAGTATTCATCTGAATATATATCTTTTTGCAAGATAATGATTTATTATTTCTTTTTAACAGGCTTCTTTTTGGTTGATTTCTTTTTTGATGGCTTTTTTTTCGGTGTTTTTGATTCAATCATTTTTATAGCCTCTTCTTTTGTAATTTTCTCAATCTTGGTTGTTTTTGGTAGCTCAATTTTTATTTTACCCTTTAAAACATGGAATCTGCCCCAACGCGCTTTTTCAATTCTAATACCAACGTCTTCCCAATTTTGAATTAGTTTGTCTTTTTCTTTCTGAATCTTTTCTTCAATCAATTCTTTCATGTCTGATGGTGAGAGATTCTCAAAATCATACCTTTTATTAACATTAATAAACATTGAATTCCACTTGAGAAAAGGACCAAATCGCCCAACACCTTTCTGAATAGGCAATTCATCATGGTACCCCACTGGGGCATCTAATTTACGCTTAGTTTCAATTAATTGTATTGCGCGTTCTAAATCTACAGACATAGGATCTTCTCCTTTTTCTAAAGAGACAAACATTTTATCAAAACGTATGTAGGGCCCAAATCGCCCATTTGATACTACTACTTCATTATTTTCATAATCACCAATTGATTTTGGCAATAAAAATAATTCCAATGCCTCTTCTATGGTTATTGTTCCTAAATTTTGATCTTTATTTAAACTCGCAAATTGTTTTTCTTCATCATCTGGAGCTCCAATTTGAGCTATTGGACCAAATTTACCTAAACGAACTAAAACAGTTTTTCCAGAATCTGGATGATTACCTAAAATACGTTCTCCACTCTCTCTTACAGCATTTTCCTTGACATTTTCAACATTATCATGAAATTTTGAATAGAAATTTTTAATCATCTTTGTCCAATTTTCATCTCCTTCAGAAATATCATCAAAAGAAGACTCTACCTTGGCGGTAAAACCAAAATCTAAGATGTTAGAAAAATTTGTTACTAGAAAATCATTTACAATATTACCAATATCAGTAGGAATAAGTTTGTTTTTATTCGCACCTGTTTTCTCAGTCAATGTTTGAGTTTTCATGACTTTATCTGTCAAGATAATTTGTTCATATACTCTTTCTACCCCTTCATTTAGACCTTTCTCTACATAACCTCTTCTCTGAACTGTAGAAATTGTAGGTGCATATGTTGAAGGTCTTCCAATTCCTAATTCTTCTAATTTCTTAACCAAAGACGCTTCAGTGAACCTGTATGGTGGGCTAGTAAAACGCTGAGTTGCATGAATAAAATTATAACCTAGACTTTCTCCAATTTTTAAATTTGGCAACATACCTGCTTTCTCCTCTTCTTCATTGTCGTTTCCTTCTAGATAAACCTTCAAAAAACCATCAAATTTTATCATTTCACCGTTTGCAGTGAAAGTTCTTTCATTTTCAGAATTTCCAATTTTAACATTTGTACGTTCTAAGAGCGCTTCACTCATCTGGGAAGCTAAGGTTCTTTTCCAAATTAAATCGTACAATCTATTTTGATCATACTCTTTATCTATGGAATGTAATTTCATGTTTGTTGGTCTAATAGCTTCATGTGCCTCTTGTGCACCTTTTGACTTTGACTTAAATACACGCTGTTTACTGTATTCTCTACCGTAAAAGTTAGTGATTTCCTCTTCTGCTGCGTCTCTGGCATCAACAGATAAGTTTACACTATCAGTCCTCATATAGGTTATTAGACCTGCTTCATATAAGCGCTGAGCAACCTGCATAGTCTTTCCTACAGGATACCCCAATTTTCTTGAAGCCTCTTGCTGTAAAGTGGAGGTTGTAAATGGAGCTGCTGGTGCCTTTTTTGCAGGTTTTTTTTGTAAATCTGTAATTGAAAATTTTGATAAGGAGCAAGATTGTAAAAATTCCTCAGCAACTATTTTTGATTCAAAATTCTTTGGAATAATTGCTTTGAATGATTTTCCATCAGTATTAAAAAATTGAGCAACCACTTTATAATGAGATTCAGCATTAAATTGCTGAATACTTCTTTCTTTTTCAACGATTAACCTAACAGCTACGGACTGAACCCTACCTGCAGATAAACCTCCTTTTACTTTTTTCCACAATACCGGAGATAATTCATAACCAACCAATCTATCCAAAACTCGTCTAGCTTGTTGAGCATTTACCATATTGTAATCAATATCTCTGGGATGGTCTACAGCTTTAAGTATTGCTTTTTTAGTAATTTCATGAAAAACAATACGTTTTGTATTTTTTTCTTTTAAATTTAACTGCTCTTTTAAATGCCATGCAATGGCTTCACCCTCCCTATCTTCATCACTTGCTAACCAAACAACCTCTGCTTTTTTAGCTAAGGCTTTTAATTTTTTGACAACAGGTTTTTTATCCTCTGATACAATATACTTTGGACTAAAATCTCCATCAACATCTATCCCTAATTCTTTGGAAGGTAAATCTGCAATGTGACCGTAACTTGATTCTACTTGAAAATCTTTTCCTAAAAATTTCTCAATAGTTTTTGCCTTTGCCGGTGACTCTACAATTACTAAATTTTTTGCCATATGTGATATTTATTACACTTAAATCTACTTCAAGGTGAACTGATTTAGGTTTGCAAAAGTAGAGAGTTTTTTTTTATATTTTGATTTTTCTTGTAAATCTACACGGATTTTAACATGAATTTAGTTTAATTTTTTATGACAATATGTCATATTTTTTCTATTTTGGTTGTATCTTTGTAGCCAATTTATAAGATGAAGCAGACAGAAAAAATAATAAACGAAAAGATACAAGGCAAGGCCCTCTTTACAGAAAATAAAGCTAAAAACACAAAAAAACTCTTTATTGAAAGTTATGGGTGTCAAATGAACATGAATGATAGTGAGATTGTTGCATCAATTCTTGATAAGGAAGGATATAATACCACTCAAATATTAGAGGAAGCAGATTTAGTTTTAGTAAATACATGTTCTATTAGAGAAAAAGCCGAAACTACAGTTAGGAGACGTTTACAGAAATACAATGCTGTAAAAAAAGTAAATCCAACTATGAAAGTTGGAGTTTTAGGATGCATGGCCGAGCGTCTCAAAGAAAAGTTTTTAGAGGAAGAAAAAATTGTTGATTTAGTTGTTGGACCAGATGCATACAGAGATCTTCCAAATCTATTGGCTGATGTGAATGAAGGAAGAGATGCCATTAATGTTATATTATCCAAAGATGAAACTTATGGAAATGTCTCACCTGTTCGATTGAATTCTAATGGAGTTTCTGCATTTGTATCAATAACCAGAGGCTGTGACAATATGTGTACCTTTTGTGTGGTTCCATTTACTAGAGGAAGAGAAAGAAGTCGAGATCCTAAAAGTATTGTTCTGGAGATTCAAGAGATGGTTGATAAAAACTTCAAAGAAATAACGCTACTTGGTCAAAATGTTGATAGTTACTTATGGTTTGGTGGAGGTTTAAAAAAAGATTTAAAAAAAGCTTCTGAAATTGCTCAAGCCACTGCTGTTGATTTTGCTCAACTTTTAGATATGTGCGCTGTAAAATTTCCAAAAACACGTTTTCGTTTTTCAACCTCCAATCCACAAGACATGAGTTTAGACGTAATTCATATTATGGCTAAACATAAAAATATTTGCAAATATATTCACCTACCTGTTCAGAGTGGCAGCAATAAAATGCTAAAAGCAATGAACAGACAACATACACGTGAAGAATACAAAGAATTGGTAGATAATATATTTAGAATTATACCAGAGATGTCACTTTCTCAAGATATGATTACAGGTTTTTGCGGGGAAACAGAGGAAGATCACAAAGATACCCTAGATTTAATGAATTATGTAAAATATGACTTTGGCTTCATGTTTGCATACTCCGAAAGACCTGGAACCCTTGCCGCTAAAAAAATGCCAGATGATGTACCTCATCACACAAAAAAAAGACGTCTGCAAGAAATCATTGACCTACAGCAAGCTCATAGTCTTTTTAGAACCCAACAACACCTTGGTAAAGTTGAGGAAGTATTAATTGAAGGAACCTCCAAAAAAGATCCCAACCAATGGAAAGGGAGAAATACACAAAACACTGTTATTGTTTTTCCAAAAGAACAGTATCAATTGGGTGATTTTGTGAATGTAAAAGTTGAAGACTGTACTTCTGCTACCCTTAAAGGAGTTGCAGTAGGATATTCTGACAATAACTAAGCTAATATGGAAAACTTACAAACAGTAAAACAACGATTTGGAATTATTGGAAACGATGTTCAACTCACAAGAGCACTTGAAAAAGCCGTACGAGTTTCTCCTACAGATATCTCAGTACTAGTTACGGGAGAAAGCGGGGTTGGTAAAGAAAGTATTCCAAAAATAATTCATCAATTATCACACAGAAAACATGCCAAATACATTGCTGTAAATTGTGGAGCAATACCTGAAGGAACAATTGATAGTGAACTTTTTGGTCATGAAAAAGGGTCATTTACAGGGGCTACAGCGGCTCGTAAAGGGTATTTTGAAGTAGCAGATGGTGGAACAATTTTTTTAGACGAGGTTGGGGAATTACCCCTGACAACACAGGTTAGATTATTACGTGTTTTAGAAAACGGGGAATTTATAAAGGTTGGAGCATCTCAGGTTCAAAAAACTAATGTAAGAATTGTTGCTGCAACTAATTTGAATATGCAACAAGCTATTCAAAAACAAAAATTTAGAGAAGATTTATACTACAGGCTCAGTACAATTGAGATTCATCTCCCATCCTTAAGAGACCGAAAAGAAGATATTCATCTATTATTTAGAAAGTTTGCCTCAGATTTTGCCCAAAAATATAGAATGCCAACAGTTAGATTAGATGACAAGGCAACCACTCTACTTTTAAACTATCGTTTTCCTGGGAATATTCGTCAATTGCGAAATATTGCAGAACAAATATCTGTAGTTGAAGAGAAAAGATTAATTAGTGCTGACAAAATGATTCAGTACCTCCCTAATAACAAAGGAAATTTACCTGCACTGGTTGGAGGAAATTCCTCTACTGGTGATTTTTCAACAGAAAGGGACATCATGTACAAAGTTCTCTTTGACATGAGAAATGATATTAATGATTTAAAAAAATTAACATTGGATTTAATGCGTAGTGGAAACTCCGAAAAAGTTCAAGAAGAAAATCATCAGTTGATTGAAAAAATATATCAAGAAAAAGAACAAGACCCTTATCACGTAGAGGTTGTTAATCTACCTCAGCATACATCCACCAAAAATACATTTGATTTTGCTGAAGATATTGAAGAGTCTGAAAATCTATCTCTTCAAGAAAAAGAGGTTGAAATGATTAAAAGATCATTAGAAAAAAACAATAACAAAAGGAAGTTGGCAGCAAAAGAATTGGGCATTTCTGAACGAACTTTGTATAGAAAAATCAAACAATATGATTTATAATTATATTGTACATTTGAGTTACTTATGAAAAAAACAACATACCTTTTTTTATTCCTTACTTCAATCACACTCATTTCTAATTGTGGTATCTATAAATTTAATGGGGGGTCAACAGGGGATGCTAAAACTATTCAAGTAGATTTTTTTCCAAATCAAGCCTCTTTAATTGAACCGCAATTAAGCCAACGCTTTACTCAAGAGATGCAAGATTTATTTTTAAGACAAACAAATTTAGATCTTACAAATACTGGTGGAGATTTGCGTTTTGAAGGAGAAATTACTGGTTACAGAATTAATCCAATGAGTGCAACATCTCAACAAACTGCGGCACAAAATAGATTAACAATCACTGTAAACGTTCGTTTTTATAATCGATTAAAAGAAGAAGAAGATTTTGAAAAACAGTTTTCTTTTTATTCAGATTTTGACGCTAACGCCCAATTAACTGGTGGTGTTTTAGATGCAGCTCTTGATGAAATTTTAGAGCGAGTAATTCAAGATATTTTTAATGCATCATTAGGAAACTGGTAATGAATACAGAAATCTATAAAAATTTACTATCTGATCCAGATCTACTAAAAGATGAACAGGTTTCTGAGCTAAAAGACATCATCGTTGATTATCCTTATTTCCAATCTGCAAGAGCACTTTATTTAAAAGGTTTGAAAAACCAAGATAGTTTTAAGTATAATAACGAACTTAAAATTACAGCTGCATTTTCCTCTGACAGAAGTGTCTTATTTGATTTTATCACTTCAATATTATTCAAGAAAAATTCAAATATTCACAAACAGATTAGTAAAAAAATAGCTCAACAAGATGTTTTTGATCATCTTGAAATTAGTTCTAATATTGAACAGGAATTATCTATAGGAAAACCAATTCATTTTTCAAAAAATGAAACACATTCTTTCCAAGAATGGTTGAAAATTTCTACCAAAACCCCAATTAAAAGAAAAGAATCAATAACAAACACTGAAGATGTTGATAAAGAATTTCTAATCAATCGTTTCATAGATAACAATCCTAAGATTTCATCTGTAAAAATGGATGAGAAAACAATAATTTCTGTTCCTGATAATAAAACTAATAATTTCTTGATGACAGAAACCTTAGCAAAAGTTTATCTTGAACAAAAAAAGTTTTCAAGCGCTATAAAAGCTTATGATATTTTAAGCTTGAAATATCCAGAAAAAAGTGGTTTCTTTGCAGACCAAATAAAAAAAATCAAAATTTTACAAAATATAAAATCATGAGTTACAACCTATTCTTAGCTGTGATATTACTTGTTGCAGTTATTCTAATCTTAATAGTAATGGTACAAAACCCGAAAGGCGGAGGACTATCCTCTTCATTTGGTGGTGGTGGAGCACAATCTCTAGGAGGAGTTCAAAATACTAACAACTTCCTAGACAGAACAACTTGGACTCTAGCAATTGCAATGTTTGCTTTAATTTTACTTTCAAATTTTTCCATAGAAAGAAATGGATCATCAGATATTAAATTAGACAATGCTTTAGAAGACATTAGGACAACACCAAAAACTAATGACTCTTCATTGCCTACCTCCAATGATTCGTTATAAATTTATTATCCTCAAAAAAAATGCCAACGAAATGACACGTTGGCATTTTTTTTTGAGCTAAAATTCGAATTTAATAGCTATATTGAAAAAATGGCAGTTCTTAAGAAGTGGCACAATTTCTGAACAATTTAAACAAATTAAAAATATATCAATGGGATTAAACATTCAACCTCTAGCAGATAGAGTTCTCGTAGAACCAGCTGCTGCAGAAACTAAAACTGCTTCTGGGATTATTATACCAGATAATGCAAAGGAAAAGCCTCAAAAAGGAACTATTGTAGCTATTGGAAACGGAAAAAAAGACGAACCTTTAACCGTAAAAGTAGGAGATACAGTATTATACGGAAAATACGGTGGAACTGAATTAAAACTTGAAGGAAAAGACTATTTAATGATGCGCGAAAGTGACATCTTAGCAATTGTATAATTTTTACAAAAAATAAATCAAAAATGGCAAAAGATATAAAATTTGATAGTGACGCAAGAGACGGCCTTAAAAGAG
>CAJXSU010000047.1 GCA_913061465.1 uncultured Flavobacterium sp. | reverse complement strand
TAATCTACTAATGCATACCAAGCTCTATCTGATGTAATATAGTTTCCGTTATATGAAGCTTTTAAGGCTTTTGCTCCATTATATTGTTTGTACTGAATACGGGGGTCTATTGGAAGAGAATCACTTTTGATCACTGGAAAACAGAAATTATAAGCAATACTATCATTTTGTGAATTCCAATTGGTTATTTCAACAAAAGGCGTTCCATTCATTGTTATATTTTCAGAAGAGAGAATACTGGTTAATAACGAATAATTTTGCATCATTCCTCTCGCTTTTTCAATTTGTAAACCCTTCATAGAAATATAGGCAGCATAGGTAGATCTTGTAGTATCTATTCCAACTACTGTCACCTTAATTTTTTTTAAATGTTCTTTGAGTTTAGCTATAAAGTCTGTTACTGTATATTCTATTCTTTTTTCAAAATCTGTAGTACCAAAAGGTATAGAAATTCTATTCGCAAAACTGTGTTCTTTATCTGTTATGTAGACATTTACTTTAGAAATTGAATCATTTACCGAACTTATAGACCACTTATAATTGTGTATGGAATCCTTTACCTCAATTTGTTGTGATAAGTTCGCTATATTATCTTGTTTGATAGGGTTTAAATTTGCTATACTGGTATTCCAAAGTTTAATGGTTTGGTTAATGGTTCCCGCACTTGTTTTTACATTAAAAGTTACTAAATAATCGTAGGGTTTTATAATGAAATACCATAGTAAAAAACCGATTGTAAGAAATCCTATAATAGCAATGATTTTTTTCATTTTTACTTTATTATGTTAAAAGCATAAAACTGATGAATAGTTATATTCTAGTTATTGAACATTGTTAATTTTTCTGTAACTAATTCTCCAACTTTCCTTCCTTGAACTACTCCTACTTCTACAGCAGTTCTGTAATGAATCCCTCCATACATTCTACTAATTGCAGCTTCGTCTGCGGCATGTTTAAATGATTTATAACTTCGAATTGGTAACCCAAAAGGAACCTCAGTATCGTCAGAAAAACTAAAATTTTCTCCAAAAATTGAGGTCAATACAGTTGAGGCTGCACCAGATACTACAGAATGACCACTTGAGTATTCAGGAAAGGGTGGGGTTTGCAAAATGGGTTTCCATTCGTCGTCAAAATAAGTGTTAATTAATGTTTCTGGTCTTACTAAATTACTTCTGTATTTTTCATCCCAACAACTTATAAATGCGTCAGCAATAGCAATAGATGTCTTGGTGTAAGCAAAAACTGTTCTATTAACATCTGCTTTGCCCTTTTTAGTAGCAATTTTTGTAATTCCAATCCAATGAGCTCCTGGAGTTATTTTTTTTACTGCAAACATTAAATGTCCACGATTTACTGATACATATGGATTACAATCCCAAAATTGAGCAATGGCTATTTCTTCTGAGGTATCTCCTTTTTTTGTGATTTCTTTACTAATCTCGTATACCTCAATAAGTTCTTTATAAAAATCAGAGTTTTTATTCATTGAGAATTTTGGTGGAGGTGCTGGTTTAAATTGGTCTGCTGATTCTAAAACAAAAGAGCGTATTTTATTCCAGTGAGGTTCTAAACCATCCATATATGATGGAGGGGTTGGCTGCCATCTACCTTCATCTTCAGAATCTACGCTAAATTTTGGCATCGTTCTAGTTTGTGCATAATTATCTTTATTCATCCAATCTGAAATATATGCTGCAACCTCCAATCCGTAGGCTTTTGATTCCTTAAATTCTCTTGGATTTTTAGCTTCCCAAACATTATATAAGCTATCTCTATGTGTTTCTATTTTAGCCTCAGAAAAAATCAATTGTTTGCTAAGATGAATATGAGCAATTAGGGCTGCAAGTGGATAATTTACCCTCTTTGATTCATTAGGAGAAGGGATCGCTCCTAAATGTTTAATCTGATTCTTTAAAGAAAAATAAGCAGTATCATTCTGAGCTAGAATTTCATAAGCCGCAATATTAGGATATACAAATACTCTACTAGCTACTGGCGGGGAAAATATATCGTGAATCATAACATCAACTACTTTATCTATAGCTGTATGAAAATGTTCTGTAGTCACTTCTATGGGGTCTAAATTCTCTTTACAAGAAAACAATCCCATAACAATTAGAGTTGCTATTACATATAATTTGAATTGTTTCATAACTCCTATTTAATTAATTGATATACTTGGGCACTGTCATTATTAATAGTAGCCAATACATATGATTTATTTTGAACTTTGATAATATTTAATTTCTTTACTGCTTTTTGACTAAAATTAAGTCCAATTTTATTACCTAAAATAATTTTATCCTCATTAACAATTAATGCTCCAGGAAAAGAATCAAATCTTCCATGATATGGACTCACACCAAAATAATTTCCGGCTACTAAAACTTCATTTACTCCATTGGCATTAAAATCGTATTCTAAAAACGATGAAATTGGGGATACCTGTAACTCGTTTTTAAAAGGGACGAATGTATATGTATTGTTTTCATTCTTCAAATACCCAGAGGCCAGGGTATTTACTTCAAATATACGTGCCTTTTTTAGTACTGATTTTTCAAAAATAGCATTAATTGATTTTCCTGCAAAACTTTTATAATTAGTGAATTTCTTTCGTAAGCTTACAATTTGACTCGCTAATTCGTCTAAGCCTAATAATGGATAATAGGCTCCATTTTTAAAATTACAAAGAATAGTTTCTGTGCTTCCATTTTCATCAAAATCAGAATAATACATTCGTAATGGATGTTCTTGTGAAGCCTCAAATTTTGAATTTTTCCCCCAATTTCCGAGAAGAAAATCTACGTCTCCATCTTTATCAATATCGAAAGGAGCAATCTGTTGCCATAATCCAGTTAATTTTGAATTTATTAGATTTTCTTCAACAAAATTACCCTTTCTGTTTTTAAAAAATTTTGGGGTCATCCATTCTCCTACTAATATCAGATCTACAAAACCATCTGAGTCATAATCTTCCCAAATTGCATCAGTAATCATCCCTATATTTTGGAAGGGTTGATTTTCTAGGATTGAAAACTTACCCTTATTGTTTATTAAAATATAGGAGTTTGGCATTGCTCCAAAATCATTAGACACAATATCATTCCCAACAAAAACATCTAAATCACCATCATTATCATAATCATGTGCTTCAATAACTGACGCATTTTCAAAATAATCAGGCAACTGCTCTTTTGTAAAACTAGTATTATTTTGAATAAAATAGGTATCTAACAAAGGTTTCATTTTGCTATAAAAGTCTGCGCCTCCTGTTCCAATGAAAAGATCATTTTTGGTGTCATTATTAAAATCTGCAATCAGGGCTACAACATCTTCATTTATAGAATCATTTGCAAAAATTTGATTTTTTTCTTCTTCATAAAGTCCTTCTTTTTGAAGATAAACTTTTGCCGGGTTAAACTTAGATCCTCCAAAATAAATATCATCCTTCCCATCATTATTCAAATCACCAACTGCAACCGCCGGCCCACTGTCTGAGTTTTGATAAGGGATTAATTTTTGACGATTAAAATCTGTATAATTATCTTCAGAATGAATAAAATTAAGCCCTAGATTATTTGAGACTTTTTTAAAGATTGGTGTCTCTTTTTTTAATATCGTTGAATAATTAAACGGCTTTGTTTTTTCTGGTCTAATTGTCAATTGCTGATTTACAGGAATATTTCTTATTGTTTGACACATTTTATTGGGCCAAACAATGGTTATTGAGTCTACTTGTTGAATGGCTCCATAACCAAAATGAACCGTTGGTTCTGAGGATGATTGAAAACCTCTTACCGTATATAATTCTTTAAATTGTAGCTCTCCTTTAGTATAAGAATAAACCTTGGTTCCAATACCAAAAGTATTGGGTGAAGGGTAGTCAAACTTTAATTGAAGATAATTAGCTTTCTCATTTGTTTGATTAATATACAATGATACATTTTCATTGATATTACTAACTACCAAATCAAGGTCTCCATCATTATCGAGATCTCCAAGAGCTGTTGCGCCAGATACTCCTTTTTTGTTTGAAATCCACTCACCAGATTTATCTTCGAATTCTAAGTTTTTAACTCCCTTAAAGATATAATTATGAGCTTCACCTGAGGGCATCATTTGTAATGCTTTTTGGTCTACTAATTTTGTATTGTCTATTTTTTTCTGAATTTGTTCATTAGAAATGAACTTAATAAAGTCTAAATCATTTGGTCTTTTAGAAATTCCATTAGAAATAAATAAGTCTTGCTCACCATCTTGATTAAAATCTGCAAATAAACTACTCCAACTCCAGTCTGTGGCAGCTATTCCACTTAGTAGTGCCGTTTCCAGGTAACCAGAGTTCTGTTGATTTACATAGAGCATATTTCTAGTAAACTGATAGTGGTACCCATACTTTTTAGTTCTTAATTTTTGAATCTGGATATTATCATCTCCTTCCGAAGTTTTTAAAACCACCTCCTCTTCAGGCAACATATCTAATGAAATAATATCTGGCAATCCATCATGATTAATATCAGCTACATCATTCCCCATGGAAAAACGCGATGTATGACCAAAGTAATCTTTTAATTGATCAGAAAAAGTACCATCCCTGTTATTTATATAATAATAATCATCTTCATGAAAATCATTCCCAATGTAAATATCTGGAAACCCGTCTTGATTAAAATCAGCAATAGAAATACCTAATCCATAACCATTAATACCACCAAAAATTCCTGCAGACTCACTCACATCTGTAAAAGTACCTCCATCATTTCTTAGTAACCTATCTCCAGTTTGCTCATTTC
The DNA here is from genome assembly GCA_913061465.1 of uncultured Flavobacterium sp. Lineage (GTDB taxonomy): Bacteria > Bacteroidota > Bacteroidia > Flavobacteriales > Flavobacteriaceae > Polaribacter. Next base: position 13,131 of record CAJXSU010000047.1, on the reverse strand, counting down.
GTTTGTGTCGTAAATCTGCTTTTCCGAAAGACTCTTGGGTATGAATGGCGTGGTTTAAGAGATAGATATCTAAATCACCATCTAAATCAAAATCTAAAAATGCTGCTGAAGAACTATAGGTGTCAAAATCTAGTTTATATTGTTCTGCACTTTCTGTAAACGTTTCATCTCCATTGTTGATGTACAATTCATTATAACCATAAAACCCGTGAACACCAACAACAGCACATACATAAATATCTAACAAACCATCTCCATTGATGTCTCCCATAACTGCTCCGGTGTTCCATGAACTATTCCCAGATACATTTGACTTCGTTGTTATATCTTCAAATTTTAAATTCCCTTTATTAATATAAAGCTTATTTTTTTCTTGATTTGCTGAAAGAAAAATATCTACAAGACCATCGTTGTTTATGTCACCCAAAGCAACACCTCCTCCATTGTAATAATATAGATAATCAAGGATATTTAAATCATCTGAAGGAGTAATTGTATTTTCAAAAAACAAACCTGTTTCTTGAGAAGTTGGATTTTTGAATAATAGCTCTTTTTTATTGCAAGCTAATAATAGCAGAGAAAAACACAGTATAATAGCCCTATTACTCATTGATTAAAAATAGTTTTGGGCTTTCATTATTAATAGCCGCTATGAAATAACTTTTCCCTTTATTATCCTTAATTTTCTTCAAATGCTTTACTTCATTCTTAACAGCAAAACCTGAAGTATTGTAATCTTGCCATGTAAAACCAAGATTTCCATCTCCTAGCAAAACCGATCCGTAATTTGCATCTAGTCTAGAATATTGTGGCTTAAACTCAAAGTTATTACCTGCCATAATAATATCTAAGTAACCATCATTATTAATATCTGAACATATAATTCCACAGACACAAGAAAGTTGAACACGACTTGGAAGTTTTTTTACACTAAAGTTCCAATCACCTTGATTTACAGCTATAATTGATTCTGAAATAGTGCTTTGCTTCATGATCGAATTTTCAAAAATTGATTCAGAAAATAGTTCATCAATAGACTTTTTAGCATATTCAGAGGCCTTTAAATTTTGTTTTTTTAGAGAAACCAGTTGAGCTGTTAATTCTTTTTTCATATGAATTGGGTAGTCTTTCCCATTCTTATGATTGGTCCTAATTTGTTCAATTGTTCCATTATTATCAAAATCATTCACCCACATCTTTACCGGGTTTTCTTTGGAGGTTTTATGCATTGTGTTACTCCCTTGATTACCAAGTATAAAATCTATATCACCGTCATTGTCAAGATCTGCAGCCTCAACAACATTCCACATTCCAAATAAATCATCTAATGTTGATTTTTGTTTAATAAGTCTTCTTCCATTGTTTATGAAGATTTTTGGTGTATTCCATTCAGAAACAGTAATTAAATCTTTTTTCCCATCATTATTTATATCTTCCCATATTGCATCTGTCATCATTCCAGCACTCTTAACGTCATATGCAACTTTTTCTGTTGTATCTATAAAAGTTCCATCACCGTTATTTTCTAAAAATTGATGAGTTGGGTCTATCCCATAAGTTGCCACCATACTTCTGGCACCTACAAAAACATCAATATCTCCATCATTATCAAAATCATAAGGAGAAATCACTGCAATATTTTTTCTTAAAGCTGGTAGTTTATTCTTTGCTGACTCAAAAGTTCCCTTACCATTATTAAGATATAATCTTACTTTATAATTATTTTGTTGGCCTATTTCGTTTCCACCAGACCCAATCATAAGATCTAAATTTCCATCACCATTGGCATCAAAAAAAGAAGCAGTAGTATCTTCAAATAAGGCATCTTTTTCAAAAGATTTTTGAATTGACAGTGCAACTTTTCCATCTCCTAAATTTAAATATAATACCCCTGGTTGATTTTTAGCTCCACCAATATAAAAATCTTCATTACCATCATTGTTTATATCCCCAACAGCTAAGGCGGGGCCTTCTTGTGATAGCATTTTATTGATTAGACCCTCATAATCAAAATCAGAATAACTATTTTCCTGATGCTTTTGAAAATTATTTTTTAAAATCTCGGTAAGTAGTGTTTTTTCTTTCTTAGGCTTAAAAGGTTTTTGAAGTTCTATGGCTTCATTTTGATTTAACGTTAGTGTTGTATTTACCTCTACATTACTCCATTTTTGTGTTCTATTATCTGGCCAAATTACTCGTAATGAATCTATAACTTTTGCTGCTCCTAGACCAATTGTCATCACATAATCCATAGAAGATTGAAACCCTCTTGATGGCATTTGTTCTTGAACATGTATTGTATTATCATGAAAAATTTTAACGGTACTTCCTATGGCAAATTTATTGACTTTTTCCCCTTCCAATTTAATTTTTATATAATTATTGCTAGTTAAGGAATCCGTATTATTCCTATAAACAAAAGGCAACATATTTACATTATTAACAACCAAATCTAAATCACCATCATTATCTAAGTCACCATAAGCAACTCCATTTGATAAACTAGGAGTTTCAAAGCCCCATTCTTTATTTGCATTATCAAAAGTTATGTCTCCATTATTTTTATATGCGTAATTTGGTTGAGGTTTTACCGGCATTTTATTAATAATAGAATCAATTGCTTGTTTTCTTCCTGTCAAAGCCATTTTTTGAATAATTTCATTCGCGAAAAAATTGACGAAATCTAAATCTGTCAAATCATGATTGATGCCATTTGTAATAAAAATATCTCTATTACCATCATTATCCATATCAAAGAGTAACCCAGCCCAACTCCAATCTGTTTTTGCCACTCCACTGTGATAAGCCACCTCTGAAAAAGTGTTATTTCCATTATTTAATTGTAATGTGTTTTGAATGTATTGTTGAGAAAAATCTTTACTTTGTTTTAATTTAAAGACATTGTACCCCTCAAATTCCATAACAGACTTTACGCGCTGATCTGCCTCAGGTAGCATGTCTGTAATAAAAATATCTGCATTTCCATCGTTATTAATATCTGCAATATCTACACCCATGGCAGAAAGACTTAGGTGAGACGTCCAGTTAGTAATATCTTCTTTAAAAGTACCATCTTGGTTGTTGATGTACAGATAATCTCTTTCATAAAAGTCATTAGAAACATAAATATCTGGGTATAAATCTCCATTCATATCAGTAACCATTACACCTAAACCAAACCCTATTAAGCTGCCATAAATTCCAGCCTGCTCACTAACATCTACAAATTTACCATTGTCATTTCGCAGTAACATATCTCCAACACCTCTAAATATTTGTGGAACATTTTCCCAATCTTGAGCTCTTTTATCTCGCTGTTCAGCATATCCAAGACTGCTTACTGGTATATTACTATTGTTTAAGATATAAGCATCTAAATCACCATCTTTATCATAATCAAAAAAAGAAGCATGTGTTGAAAATCCTGTTTTAGCTAAATTAAATTCAGCGGCTTTTTCTGTAAAAGTTAAATCTCCATTATTTATGTACAAATCATTATCATGATTATTGCCTTTTAAGTTCCCTGCATTACTTACATAAATATCTAATAAACCATCCTGATTGATATCTACCATAACAACCCCGGTAGACCAAGGTTTGTTTCCTTCAATTCCTGCACTTATAGAGATATCCTCAAATTCAAAATTTCCTTTGTTAAGGTATAATTTATTAGCGACCATATTCCCTGTTAGGTAAATATCCGCTAAGCCATCATTATTAATATCTCCTATAGCTACACCTCCACCATTGTAAAAGTTTCGATATTTGAAAATATTAAAATTCTTTTGATTCTTAACCTTATTAAGGAAGTCTATGCCTGTATCTTTAGCATCTAATAATGTAAATAAAGTTTGAGTATCACTAGTTAAAGTTAAATTTTCCTTTTCTGAACTACAGGAATAAATTACCGAAAAAATTAGTACTAAAATAATTTTTCTTACTAAAAATTGTGTCATTATTTATTAGCCTTTAAAAAAACAGGGGTGTTATTATTTATAGAAATAACATAGAATAATTCCCCTTTAATTTTTATTGTTTTTATGTTTTTAGCCTCTCCAGGAATATTAAAACCTTGGCCCAAGCTTTCGTAAAAAAACCCGTTTTTATTGTTCAACAAAATTAACCCATGCGAGGCATCTAATTTACCCAATTGTGTGTTAATATTGTAATTATTTCCAACTAAAAGAACATCTGTATAACCGTCACTATTAAAATCTTCTAACGCAATATCATTTACCGAAGATATTTGAGCCATAAACGGCAATTCATGTTTTTTAAATGTATTATCCCCTCGGTTTTCAAAATAACTACTTCCCAATTCAAAAACTTGTTTTTTAAACGCTTCTTTAATCTTCCCTTTTGGGAGAAGGGCTTTAAATGAAGCCTCTGCAAAATCTTTATAGGATAAGAATTTTTTATTTAAAAATGGGATTTGTTTCACCAATTCATCCTTGGAAGCAAATGGTGTTTCTTGTTTTTGATAATAATAAGTAATTACCGGATCAACGGTTCCATTATTGTCAAAATCATTACTATACAATGTTATAGGTTCACTTTTACTTGCTTGTAGTCGTGTGTTTAGCCCCCAATTTCCTGCTATAAAATCTAAATCACCATCATTATCAAAATCATTTACTTTAATCGCATTCCACCACCCGTTTGTTTTCTCTAAGTTGGTGTTTTTTTGCAGCAACAATTGATCACCATCGTTAAGAAATATTTTTATAGGCATCCAATATCCAACCACAATAGCATCTAGGTATGTGTCATTATTTAAGTCTACCCAAACAATATCGGTAACATTTCCACTATTCTGAAAATCAAGACCATATTTTAATGAGGCATCAGAAAAATTTCCTCGACCATCATTCACAAAAATATATTGAGAGGGTGTTTTTCCAAATTGCCATGGAAGGAGGTTTGAAAGTATAGAAATATCAAAATCTCCATCATTGTCTATATCTAATGCCGAAACTTTTGATGCATTAGTCTCTATATTTTTAAACTGTAGTGTATCTCTTTCAAATTTACCTTGATTATTAATGTATAATTTTGGTTGAAGAGGGGCTCCGCCTTTAAATTCATTTCCACCACTAACGATTAATAGATCTTTAAAATTATCACCATTAGCATCAAACATGACAGAATATACATCTTCATGAATCGCATCATATTTAAAAACATCTGATTGTTCTGATGTAAAGTTTCCTTTCTTATTCTGAATAAATAGCTCACTCGCTTGAGATTTTCCTCCAGTAATAAATAAATCCTCTAACCCATCATTGTTGACATCTGAAACAGCTATGTGTGGTCCTAAATTCGTGCTTGCATAAGGTATGATTTGATCTCTATTAAATTCTAGTGATTGTGAATCTTTATGTTTAAAATTAAAAAGGGAGTCTTTATTAACTAAAAAAGATTTTTGTTTTTTAGGGATACTGTGATAATAGTTTTTTGAAGCGTTTTCATAAGAAACTTCAATTTCTTGATTAACTTCAATATTTTTTAATGTTTGATATGCATTAGTACTCCAAATAATTTGTAGTGAATCTAAAATTTTAGTAGTTCCAAATCCTAGATGAATTTTTGGTTCTACAGATGATAAATATCCTTTTGTTGTATAATTTTCTTCTGTAATTACTTGACCTTTATAAAAGGCCTTTACTATTGTTCCTATACCAAAAACATTATTAGAGTTTCCTTTAAATTTAATTTTTAAATATGAATTCTTAGAATTTTGATCTGATGTATTCTCCAATACAAATGCTTCTTCATTAATATTATTAATAACCAAATCTAGATCTCCATCATTATCTAAATCTACTGAAGTACCTCCATTACTATATGAATTATCATGAGAAACCCATGTTGAGGTTACGTCACTAAATGTCTTGTCTTTGTTGTTTTTATAAAAATAGTTCTTAACTTTTTTTTGAGGAATTTGCTTTGACAATTCTAAATTTCTTTGCGATTTTTCTGTTGCAAGCTGTTTTTGAATGGCTTCATTTGAAATGAAGTTTATGTAGTCCATGTCGTTTGTTGCCCCTAAAATTCCATTTGTAATATACAGGTCTTTAAAGCCATCATTGTTATAATCTCCTATAATTGGACTCCAAGACCATTCTGTTGCAGCTATTCCACTTAAATACGCTGTTTCACTGAATGTGTCATTACCATTATTGTAATGCAATGTATTTTGCATAAACTGTGGAGCATATCCATTTTTCAAATAGTATTGATAGGTTTGATATGGAAATTCTAATCCTGAGGTTTTATATGTTTTGAGATTTTCAGGAAGCATATCCAAAGAAATAATATCCATATGGGTATCATTGTTTAAATCAGATATCGCATTACCCATAGAAAAATGAGAGGTATGTCCTAAAGTTGTTTTATCATTTGATATTACTTCTTTGAAAGTTTTATTTTTTTGATTAAGATAGAGATAATCATTTTCAAAAAAATCATTACCTACATAAATATCAGGATAACCATCATTTGTAAGATCACCAATTGATACTCCTAAACCATAACCTATTTTCCCTTGAAAAATTCCGGCTTCTGAGGAAACATCTATAAACTTGCCTTGTTTATTTTCTAATAATTTGTCTCCAGACTTTTGATCTACCTGGAGTCTCAAGGCACCTTTACCATAATTACTATTAGGATATAAGGAATGATTCATCAAAAATAAATCTAAATCTCCATCTTTATCATAATCAAAGAAAGTAGCTTGAGTAGCATATGAAGCAATGTCTAGACCATAATTAGAGGCGTCTTCTTTAAATCTTGGAACTCCATTGTTATCTAATCCTTGATTTACATATAATAAGTTTTTCCCTTTAATTGTGTTGTGTGCTCCAATTTTGCAAATATAGATATCTAAAAATCCGTCGTTATTTATATCTACAGAAGTAACTCCGGTTGTCCAGGGAAGTGCATTATTAATATTTGCCTTTGTTGTAATGTCTTCAAACTGAAGCCCTCCAGAATTCAAATATAATTTATCGTCTGTTTGATTTCCTGTGAAATATAAATCAACTAAACCATCATTATTAAAATCTGCAGCAGCAACTCCAGCTCCATTATAATAATATAAATAATTTAAGATGTTTAACTTAGTGGTACTTGTAAGAGTGTTTTGAAACTTAATTTGAGTTTTACTACTAGATACAGTAACAAACAAAGCATCATTGTTGTTACAGGATAAAAGCAAAAAAAACAGACTACATACTATAAACTCTTTCATGGTGTAAGAGGTTATTATATTTTAAATAATTAAGTTTTATAAATAATTAAAGAGGGTATAAATACCCTCTTTAATTTTAATATCAATAAAAAGATAAATCTAGTATCCTGGATTCTGAACTAAATTAGGATTTGATAACAATGCTGTTAATGGAATTGGGAATAAGTTTTTATTCGCATCTCCTACAGATGCTGGGTCTTTAAATTCCCAGTCTTTTGTAAATTGACCAAATCTAAGTAAATCGTTACGTCTAAAAAATTCAACATACAATTCTCTACCTCTTTCATCTATCATATCGTCTAGACTAACAGATCCTAATGCAGTTGCATCTCTTAAGACTCTTAATTCATTAACTTCAGCTAAAGCTCCTCCAGCGTCTCCACTTCTTAACATCGCTTCAGCTCGCATTAAGTGAGCATCTGCATATCTAAAAATGATTTCGTGACTTCTAAAAGAAGCAGAACCTGTTCCATCAAAAGGGTGATATTTGATCACTCTAATCGCTTGCGTTTCATTACTATTAGTTAGGCTAAAGTCTCTTGAGAAACTTAAAGGATTACCAGCTCTATCTGATAATGGTTGTCCTGAAGCAGAATACTGCTGACCAATTAAAAATCCATATCCAATACCATAATTGTCTGTATTGTTTGCATTAGATGCATCTGGAACCCAACCTCTTCTTTCTTCTTGACCTGAACCCATATAGTTCTCGTTAGGATCTCCTTCGAATAAGTCATAAAATTCAGCTAAAGTAGAGAATCCATTCCATCCACCTCCTCCATTGTCTGGAGTTACGATGTTATAATGCATTCCATTCCAAATTCTGTTCCCAATACTAATATTTCCGAACAATACAGTTTCTGAATCTACACTTGGTAAAAAGATATCGAAATATCCAGATTGTAAAGCAAATCCACTAGCTTCAACAGCGTTTACAGCATTGATTACCTCTTGGTAATTTGGAGTTGACCCTGTGTAGCGCTCACTATTTAAAATTAATTTTGCTTTTAAAAAGTTTGCCGCTGCTTTAGAAGCACCAATTGTTGCTGCACTAGGTGAAACTTCTGGTAAATCTGCAATAGCTTCATTTAAGTCATTTAAAATAAAATCATATGCTTCTGATGAAGAAAGTACAATAGGTGTAGAAGACGGTAAGTCTGTAGCCTCTCTAAAAGGGTTTTGACCCCACATGTCTAACACAAAAAACATATTAAAAGCTCTTAAAAACTTTGCTTCTGCTATTTGTTGTGAAGTAGAGTTACTTAATGGATCAATGATAAAGCTTGCTTGCAATACTTTTTCATTTAACTGATTCCAGGTACTTAATAAGAACCCGTGATCTACTTTCCATGTATGATTGTGAAGTGAACGCCACAATCCATTATCTCCCCAGTCACTTCCTCTAGTAGGAATTACTTGCTCGTCTGTAGTTACTTCGTTCAAGGCAAAGAAATTTGCCTGATCTCCTAACATACCCCATGTTGCACCGTATAAACCGTCTAAGGATGCCTGAGAATCGGCTAACCCGGTAAATTCGATATTTTGTATCACTGAATCCGTAGCTTCAAGCTCTAAGTTAGAACAAGAGTAAAGTGCTGTTATAGAAATAAGTGATAGTAAAACTATTTTTAAATTAAATTGTTTTTTCATCGTTTGTGTTTTTTAAAATTTTGCGTTAATTCCAAAAGTAATTGTTGTTGGATTTGGATAAGCTCCGTAGTCCATTCCAATAGATGGGAAAGCCCCTCCTGTCGCAGAATTTACTTCCGGATCTAATCCTGAATAATCTGAAGATAACCATAGGTTTTGCCCTGTAACAGAGAATACCATAGATTTAAAAACTCCCTCTCCAGACATTGGCATATCATATGCTAAAGTTAAATTTTGTAGTCTTACAAAATCTCCTTTTTCTAAAAACCTAGTAGAAGCTGGTGCTGATGCTCCAATAGCTTCTCCACTTGTTAAGGTTTCTGGAAGTACATTTCTAGTGGTTCCAAATGCTCCTGCTGTAAAGAATGCATTTGCTGTATTATTGTAGATGTAGTGACCAAATTGACCATTAAAATAAGCAGATAATGAAAATTGCTTATAATTTAAGTTTGTAGATAAACCTCCTGTTAAATTAGGTAAGGCACTCTTTCCTACAAAACTTTTGTCATCACTTACAATTGCCTGACCAGCTGCATCATATCCCTCAAATTCTAATAAATAATAAGAGAACATAGGATACCCTTCTTGTAACCTCATTGCAAAAGCACCGGTTAAACCTGGTCCATTTACATCAGCATAGTCATATTGACCTAATAAAGATTCAACCATATTGTCATTGTAAGCTACGTTAAAGTTAGCAGACCAGTTAAAATCCTCAGATTCTACTAAATCATACCCTAAAGAAAATTCAACCCCTTGGTTTATAATTTTAGAATCTGGCAAGTTCTGAAATTTGACTGGTGTAACTGCCGGTTGAGCTTGTGGTGTATTAAAGATTAAATCTATTGTTTCTTTTCTATATACATCTATACTTCCTGATAGTCTGTCATTATTAAAACCAAAATCTAAACCTGTTGCATATTGTAATGTTGATTCCCATTTAAGTTCTGGACCTCCATAAGTAATTAATGAATTACCATTATTTATATCTATAAAGCCATCGTTACCTGGATTTAATCCATTCCAGCGAGATCTATTAGTGTAAGAACCATATCCAACACCTTCTTGGTTACCAGTTAAACCAGCACTTAAGCGTAGTTTAAGTGTAGACATATTACTGTCACTCATGAAATCTTCTTCGTTAAGCTTCCATGCAAAAGCTCCTGAAGGGAAATACCCATATCTATTTTCTTCTGGAAAAGCAGAAGAACCATCAGCTCTTATAGTTGCTGTAAATAAGTACTTGTCTGCTATTGAATAATTTACTCTTCCAAAGAAAGATTGCAATTCAATATTATAGTTATTAGAATCAACAGCTAAAGATCTCACTCCTGAGATTGAAGTAACAGGAGAAAAGCTTGATGTGGTAAATTCATTTCCTTCAAACCCTCTTACAAATACTCCTGAAACATTTGGTGCAAAACCAAATTGTTGGTAATTACCTTCAACTTCACCTGCTAGACCCTCAACAACATCTTGTAATGTAGACCCCATAAGGTCTAAATCTTTTGTTGAAAAACCCCATGCACCAGAAAATAATCCTTGATTTTTAAAGTTTTGGTAAGAAAAACCTCCTAAAATATCTAACTTAGAGTTTTTAAACTCTTTGTTGTAATTAATAGTAGCCTCTAATAGATCATTTTGAACGTCTAACGTATTGTAAGCACCTCTTCCGTTTCCAGCAATACCGTCAGCTAAACCTAAAATTTCTGAGGAAGTAACTGAAAAATTATTAGAATCTGACTTGTCAATACCTAAAGACACTTTTGCTTTTAAGTTAGAGGTTAAATCATATTCAAGAGACACATTAGCTAAATATCTATTCGTGTTTGTTGTTCCTTTTGTGTATGCTAATAAGTTCGCAGGATTTACCAAAGTTCCTGTATCATAACTTGGATCGTTCGGCCAAGTTGGATTTGCTGAAAAAGCTGCTCCTAATATATCTCCCGTGTAACCTGCAGATCCTCCTGTTGGAGCCAAATTATCGTTAACTCTAGACATAGAACCATTAAAGGTTAACCTCAACTTATCATCTAAGAAACGTTGATTAAGATTTAATCTTGCCGTAAGTCTTTCTAAATTTGAATTTTCTACAATACCATATTGATTTCCAAAACCTAAGGTAGCTATGTATGAACCACTATCGTGAGATTTTGAATAACTTAAATTTTGGTTATGAGAAGTAGACCTTCTAAAAATAACATCTTGCCAATCTGTAGAGGAACCTGCATTACTCACCGCATCATTTGTTAAACCAACTGATGTTCTTGCAGTAAGAAATTGATCAGCATTTAATAAATTATAAGTTGATCTAGCTTCAGAAGAACTTATGTTTGCTTGGTAGTTAAATTCTCCTTTCTTAGATCTTCCTGACTTAGTAGTAACAATAACTACACCATTTGATCCTCTAGTTCCATATATAGCTGTTGCTGAAGCATCTTTTAAGATACTTATGCTTTCGATATCATTAGGATTTAAAAAACTTAAAGGGTTTTTAGCAGGATTAGATCCTAAACCAATAACATTACCTCCTGAAGTTGTTGCTTGCCCTGATAAAGGAATACCATCAACAACAAATAAAGGATTGTTATTAGAACGAACTGAATTTGTTCCTCTAATACGGATGTTAACTCCTGCTCCAGGTGCTCCACTTGTACTTGAGATTTGAACCCCTGCAGTTTTACCCTGAATTAATTGTTCTGGAGAAGCAATAACTCCTTTGTTAAAATCTTCTGCCCTAACTGAAGCAACAGATCCTGTTGCATCCTTGACAGTTGTTGTTCCATAACCAATAACTACAATCTCTTCTAATTGTGTTGAGTCTTCGGTCATTGTAACATTAATTACTGTTTCAGCACCTACAGTTCTTACCTCAGTTTTGTAACCAAGATAGCTGAATACCAACACATCACCTTGGCTGGCTTTAATTGTGTAGTTTCCATCAAAGTCTGTCTGTGCTCCTGATGTCGTACCTTGAATGGTAACACTAACACCTGGCAGACTACCATCGGCATCAGTAACAACTCCTTTTACTGATTGTCCATAAGAAATACTACCAATAAGTAGCATAAGAATCAATAAAGGTTTTTTAAGTAAACTATTTTTCATGAAAGTTTAATTTTAATTAATAATGATTTGTTTTTTGTTTTAATTTTTAGAGATTTTTTGCAAATTAACGCTTTTTTAACTAAATATTAAAAAAGTATTAATAAGTTTAGCAAATTAACATTTTTCTGTACTTAAAAAAAGAATAATGCAATAAAATAACCGAAAACGTTTTCGTTTTATTTCTATTGTTGATTTTTAAAAAAAAAATCTCCTAATTTTCTGTAAATCAGAACTATATACACTTTAATGTAAATTACTTCTCCACTTTTTTATTACTTAAAAAGCTAAAAAAACTTTTTTACTTCCCAAATATTGAGAAAATTCGATTTTAAAGCTTCTTAATCTTGATGTTTCTGAATGAAACTTGATCACTATGGTCTTGAAGACCTACGTGACCTGTTCTGTATTTGCCAAATCCTTCCCAATCTTTGAATTTAGAATTAGTTACCATTTTTTCCCATTCAACTCCGTGAAGCGGGAAAGATATTGTAGTTTTTTCATTCATGGTAACACGAGCGATATTCGCTGTTTGATTCACCTCTAAAACACATTGATTCCATTCTCCGGCTGGATATATATCTTCTGCTGGATATCCAATTAAGTCATATAAAGACCCTGCTTTGTGAATACCATTCCCTACAAATGAATCTGGGTGTTTTTCATTGTCTAAAACTTGAATTTCTGGACCAGTCATATAAGCTTCAGAAAATTTTTCATCTTCATGAACCCCCCAAAAGATACCACTATTTCCTGCCTCCGATATTTTCCATTCCAAAGACAAAATAAAATTCGTGTATTTTTCTTTAGTGATAATATTTTTACCGCCAACATTACTTGGAGTAAATACCATAGCATCGTCTTGAATCGTCCATTCTGGATAGATATCTTCAGACAGATACCCTCTCCAATTATCTAATGAACTTCCATCAAATAAAATGGTCCAATCATTATTGCTTTTTAATTCTTCTGATGTAACAACTTGCTGAATTGTTTTCGTTTCTTTTTGTTTTTTCTCTGCTGGGTTACATGCTACCATAAAGCACAAACACACAAATAAAGTTACTCTTACCATAATTATTGATCTGTCTCTTATACACATCTGACGCTGCCGACGAAGAGGATAG
>CAJXSU010000046.1 GCA_913061465.1 uncultured Flavobacterium sp. | reverse complement strand
TTACACCCTTTTGGTTTACCGTCTTCTCCAGTACCACAACTTCCACATGCCATAACGTAATATATTTTTAGAAGCCTAGGCTTCTTAGAGTTCTTATTGATTTTTTAGCTTAATAGCCTTCTCTTAGCTTGCTAAAAAAGACCTTAACATACTTCATTAATTGTCTTGGTATAAAATTTTAGCAGTATTAACTAACGAGTAAATATACGGAATCTTACACAATGATTAAATTGTAAAAAACATAAAAAAATTGAACTGAATTTATATGCACTATTTGTTTTTTTCACTTCTTAAACTTCAGTTTTTCTGATCTCCCTTTTTTAAAAATTTTATTGCTAGCATGAATTCCTTTTCTGAGTTCTTTCTGCTCCTCGTATGACAATTGAATGACCTCTTTACATTCTGTAGAGCAGGTAGTCTCCATCTTTTCTGAGCAGTCAGTACACTGAATAAACAATAAATGACATGCTTCATTTGCACAATTCACATGATTGTCGCAAGGGTTTCCACATTGATGGCAGTTGGCAATTACATCCTCTGATATTTTCTCTGCTCTTCGATGGTCAAATACAAAGTTTTTCCCAATAAACTTATTTTCTAATCCTTTAGATTTTACTTGTCTAGTATACTCGATAATTCCTCCCTCTAATTGAAAAACATTTTTAAATCCTTTGTGCTTGTAATATGCCGAAGCTTTCTCACATCGAATACCTCCTGTACAATACATCAGTAGATTTTTATCACTTTTATTGCTTTTTAATTCTTCCTCAATGATGTCCAATGAATCACGAAACGTGTCAACATCAGGAGTAATTGCTCCATCAAAATGACCAATTTCACTTTCATAATGATTCCTCATGTCTACACAAATAGTGTTAGAATCGTTTAACATAGCATTAAATACTTCTGCGTTTACATGAACTCCTTTAGCAGTTACATCAAATGTTTTATCATCTAAACCATCGGCAACTATCTTATCTCTAACTTTTACTTTTAATTTTAAAAATGATTTATTGTGGTGCTCAATAGCCACATTTAATCGAATTCCTTTTAAAAAAGAAATTGAATCTAATTGATTTTTTAAGGCTAAAAAATTCTCTGAGGGAACGGATAATTGAGCATTGATCCCTTCAAAGGAAACATAGGTTCTACCCAATACATCCAGAGTATGCCATTCTAAAAATAATTTATCTCTAAATAATTGTGGGTTTTCTATCTTATGGTATTGATAGAATGAAATTGTGATGCGATCTTTTCCAGCCTCATCTATTAATGCAGCGCGTTCTTTAGCGCTTAACTTATTGTACAGTTGCATGCTATACCAAATTCGTTAAACAATCTATTTTGTCTTTTACAGACTTTCACCCACAAAACTAGCATAATTTTTAATAGTAGGTTAAAAATTCAACATTTCCTTTGTATTTGAAAAATTTTTAAATTTTATCTATTTCTTACCCCTATTAATTGAAGTCTTCAAAACATTTTTTAGCATCTTTGTACCTTGTTAATTAAAAATCTGTGAATTAGGTGTTGAATTGAACCCAATCACGAAAAAAATTAAAATAGTATACTATGAAAATCGCTTTAGTGGGTGCTACCGGAATGGTAGGAAATGTAATGCTTCAAGTATTAGCAGAGAGAAACTTTGAGATAACTGAATTAATACCTGTAGCTTCCAAAAGATCTGTTGGAAAACATATTTTGTTTAAAAATAAAGAGTATACTATCGTTAGCTTACAGGATGCCGTAAATAAACAGCCAGATATTGCATTATTTTCCGCTGGGGGTGATACTTCTATTGAATGGGCTCCAAAATTTGCAGCGGTTGGAACTACAGTCATCGATAATTCTTCTGCTTGGAGAATGGATCCAGAAAAAAAACTAGTTGTACCAGAAATTAATGGTGATGTTTTAACTAATAATGATAAGATTATTGCCAATCCAAATTGTTCTACTATTCAATTAGTTATGGCGCTCTCTCCACTTCATTTAAAATATAAAATGAAACGTGTGGTTATTTCCACCTATCAGTCTGTTTCTGGAACTGGAGTAAAAGCGGTTCAGCAGCTGGATAATGAAGAAGCTGGAATAAAAGGCGAAATGGTATACCCCCATCCCATCGGAAGAAATGCATTACCGCATTGCGATATTTTTTTAGAAAATGGCTACACTAAAGAAGAAATGAAATTAGTAAAAGAACCTAAGAAAATTTTACGCGATAGTACTTTCTCTGTTACTGCCACTGCTGTTAGGATACCAACAGCGGGAGGGCATTCGGAAGCTGTAAATGTCCAATTTATAAATGACTTTGAAATAGAAGAGGTTCGTAAATTATTAAGTGAAACACCCGGGGTTATTGTACAAGATGATGTAAAAAATAACGTTTACCCAATGCCAATCACTGCGCACCAAAAAGATGAAGTTTTCGTTGGTAGAATTAGGCGAGATGAATCTCAAGAAAACTCATTAAATTTGTGGATTGTTTCTGATAACCTTAGAAAAGGAGCAGCAACAAATGCAGTACAAATAGCAGAATATTTAGTTGAAAACAAAATCGTATAAACACCATGAGTACTTTCCATAAATTATCCATTAAAAATTACATTCAAGAAACCGCAAATGCGGTTTCTCTTATTTTTGATATTCCTGAGCATTTGAAAGATAATTTTTCATTCAAAGCAGGGCAATATGTTACCCTAAAAACTACTATAGAAGATAAAGAAATACGTAGATCTTACTCTATTTGTTCTTCTCCTAATAGTGGTGAATTAAAAGTTGCCATTAAAAGAGTTGAAAATGGTATTTTTTCTACTTACGCAATATCTAGTCTAAAAACAGGTGATGTAATTGAAGTTCATGAGCCTGAAGGAAAATTTATTCTAGAACCTACTAGCAGTAATAATTATTTAGGTATTGTGGCTGGTAGTGGTATAACGCCTGTTTTATCAATGATTAAAACAGTCTTACAACAAGAGCCATCATCTTCGTTTACGTTAATTTATGGAAATAAATCTTCAGATGAAACTATGTTTAAAACTGAATTAGATGCTCTTTCTCTAGCTTATGATACAAGATTTAATTTAGAATATGTATTTAGTAGACAGAATGAAGAGGGATCTTTATTTGGGAGAATTGACAAAGGACACACAAATTATTTTATTAAAAATATTTATAAAAATTGGTCTTTTAAAACCGCTTTTTTATGTGGTCCAGAAGAAATGATTAAAACTATTTCAACTACATTAAAAGAAAATCACTTCAAAGAATCTCAAATTTTATTTGAATTATTTACTGCTTCAATTAATGAAGAAAGTAGTTTGGAAATAAAGGATGGTCAAACAGAAGTTACTGTTTTGTTGGATGATGAAGAGATTTGTTTCACCATGAGTCAAAAAGACGATATTTTAGCTGCTGCTTTAAGAAATGATGTTGATGCACCATACTCATGTCAAGGCGGTGTATGCTCTAGTTGTTTAGGAAAAGTAACTCAAGGGACAGCAATAATGATTAAAAATAGTATTCTTACTGATGATGAAGTTAACGAGGGATTCATTTTAACCTGCCAAGCACATCCGACAACATCAAAGATCTCTATTGATTTTGATGATGTCTAAAAAATGTATCTTTAACACATGGATATATATGACATAAAAAATGCGATTTTTTTCGGGTTCTTTCTCTCTTTTATGATTGGCCCTGTTTTTTTTATGTTAATTCAAACGAGTATTGTAAAGGGTGTTAGAGCTGCTGTTGCTTTTAATTTAGGTGTAATTTTAGGAGATGTAACTTTTATCGTGATTGCTTATTATGGAAGTAGACATTTACTCGAGAGAATAAAAGATGATCCACGTTTATTTTTTATAGGTGGCCTCATTCTAATTGTTTATGGCGCTATCACTTATTTAGATAAATCTGAAAAAAAAGAAATTGAAGAGTCTATAAAATTACCTGTAAACAAGAATTATTTTAAATTAATTTTTAAAGGTTTTTTTTTAAACTTCATTAATATAGGTGTACTTGCATTCTGGCTAGGCTTAATTGTGGTAATAGGACCAACCCTAGACATGAATCCAACTCATATTTTTTATTACTTCAGTATTATTATCTGCAGTTATTTTATAACTGATTTAGGTAAAATAGTTTTAGCAAAACAATTAAAAAATAAAATGACCCCAACCGTAGTTTATAGAATAAAACGATTTATGGGTATCTTATTAATTGTTTTTGGGGTGGGTTTAATGCTAAAAGGATTTCTTCCAAAAAATAACAAGATTAATACCCTGTTAGAACAGGTAGATAAAAAATAAAAGCGACATAAAACGTCGCTTTTATTTTTTTAAGAGATGGTATTCTTTTACTTCTTATTATCGGCTGGATAAATGTCTGCCATCAATTTAGACGGGTCTATTTCTACTGATTTAATTTCTTTCAAAACCTCAAATCTATAGATAGGATGAGCCCAAGACCAATCTTTTAAAATTGTTGCACTTGTGGGCTTATTCCCTCTCATCATTTGTAAAGGAATATTAAAATCTTCTGAAGAACCATCTCTATATGTTACTCTTACATCTATTGGCATTGGCATTTTACCATGCCTTTGTAAAATAATTGTTTTGTTCCTAAAACCTCGAACACTATAATCAATAGTGTGCGTAGTTTGAGTCCATTCATTTAAATACCAATCTAAATGAATTCCAGAAACTTTTTCCATAGATCTTTTTACATCATTTGGTGTAGGATGTTTAAAGCTAAAATCTTTAAAGTATTTTTTGAGTCCATTCTGAACATTTACTTTACCAATGATGTATTCTAATTGGGATAAAAATATAGACCCCATACTATAACTCGCTGTACCATAGGAAGAGTTTAAATGATACCTGTCTGCATGTGTGGTAAGTGATTCCTCTTTTCTGTAAGAAATCATTTTATAATAGCTATTGTATGATCCTAAATGAGGGTTTTCAATTTTTCTGTCTAAAATTTTATTCATTGCAATGTTAGAAATATACGATGTAAATCCCTCATCCATCCAGGGATGCTTACTTTCATTGCTTGCTAACAAAAACTGAAACCAGGTATGTGCCATCTCATGAGAGGTTACACCCAATAAACTATTAAAACTTCTTTTTCCAGTTATTAAAGTTGACATCGCATACTCCATACCGCCATCTCCTCCTTGAATTACTGAATATTGTTTGTATGGATATTGCCCAATATTTTCACTAAAAAAACTCATTAATTGAGCTGTTTTAGGTTGTAAGTCTTTCCAGTTTTTTAGATACTTTTCTTCGAGATTACTTTTGTAGAAAAAATGTAAATCAATTCCACTAGCTGTTTTTAAAATATCATGAGAATAGTCAGGGTCTGCAGCCCACATAAAATCATGAACATTTGGTGCTTTAAAATGCCAGCTTAATTTTTCTCCAGTAGACTTTTTTATTTTTTTAGATTTATCTTCATAACCATGTCCAATTTCTTGTGGATTTTGTAGATATCCTGTTCCCCCAATAGTATAATTTTTATCAATATGGATGGTTACATCAAAATCTCCCCAAACACCATGAAACTCTCTCGCTATGTAGGGAGGTGTATGCCATCCTTCAAAATCATATTCAGCCATTTTAGGGTACCATTGTGCCATAGAAAGAACAACTCCTTCTTTATTTGTTTGACCTGAACGTCTAATTTGTTTAGGAACTTGAGCGTCATACATCATTTCAAATGTTGAACTTTTACCAGATTTTATTGGTGTACTCAGAGTTACTTCTAAAATAGTTCCTACAACTTTATATTGAACATTTTTCCCATCTTGTTTTAAAGAACCTATCTTAATATAACCAATCTCTTCAGGATTTAATTTGCTAATTCTATTGGTAACTCTACCATCTGGATCTTCAATATTTCTAGAACGAACATCCATTTGAGAATTTGGCTGAAAGGCATTGAAATAAAGATGATAATACACATGTGATAACTCATCTGGTGAATTATTTGTGTACACTAGTTTTTGAGTTCCCTTATATTGAAATTTAGTAACATCTACATCAATATCCATAGTGTAATCAACATGTTGCTGCCAATAATTGTGGTTTTGTTGACCATAGAAACTTAAACAAGTTGATATACATAAAAATAGGATAATTTTCTTCATGGATCGTTTTTTTTAGTTCTTCCCGTTTACCATATAATCTGCCATCTTAAGGGCATTATAAGCATTGACAACTCTTCCTGAAACTGACAACTCTGAAAATGAAACTTTTTCACCTGTTGGTTTTTCTCTAGACATTGAGCCTGGCTTAATCACATCAAAATTAATCATCGTTCCAGAATTCATCAAAATATGTTTTACTTGACTAGCAGATAATTTTGGATAATAAGAGCGTAATAAAGCCGCAACACCTGCTGTTGAAGGAGCGGCCATAGACGTCCCACTAAACTTAGCATATCCTCCCTCTGGTATTGTTGAATAAATTTGAACTCCAGGCGCAAAAACATCAACGTTAATCTTTCCATAGTTAGAAAAAGATGCAGGTAAATTTTCATCATAATTAGCACTCATAGCACCAACCGTTAAAACATTATCAGAAATCTCAGTTACTAAATCTCTAGAATCATTTGGATATGTTTTTTCAACGTCCATATTTTTTCCGTCATTTCCAGCAGCGTTTACAATCAAAACATCTTTAGAGGCAGCATATAGAATTGCTTCATACACCCATTCTTTCTTAGGAGAAAAGCCTTTCCCAAAACTTGTATTAATTACTTTTGCTCCGTTATCAACTGCGTAACGTAACCCTAAAGCAACATCTTTATCATACTCATCTCCATCTGGAACAGCTCTAACCGCCATAATCTTTACGTTATTTGCAACACCATTCATCCCTATATCATTATTTCTTGACGCACCAATAATACCAGAAACATGTGTTCCGTGAGCTTCATCTTTTATAGAATGTCCTGTAGCTGCATCACCGTAAGATTTGTTATCCATTGTATTTGGGTCATCACCTAAAACACTTCTGTACTCATTTTTTAAGTCTTCACCACTCAACATTGAAGTAGCATTTTTAACTAATTTTGAAAGTTCTTGTTTAGCTTGAGCTAAAGAGCTTAAACCAAAACCATACATTTGTTTTGCAACTTCTATACTTTGTTTTAAAGCCGTGTCTTCAGTTACTGTTTTTGTAACTTCTTCTTTAGAATAATCACTTTTATCAAAGTGTTTAGAAAGAGCGTCATCCGCATTGGATACCATTTTCAGCATTTGCCCATATCGTTTTTCATTTGCCTTAGCTCCTGCAACTTTTTCATCATAGAATTTAGTAGCTTCTTTTAATGTTTCTTCATTTGCTATAGATGGATCTTTAACTATACGTTGGTACTCTAAATGTTCTTTATAAATAGTTCCTAAAAAATTCCATCCATTAATATCATCTACATAGCCGTTTTTGTCATCATCTATTCCGTTTGATGGAATTTCTTTAAGATTAACCCAGGCTACATCTTTTAAATCCTCGTGTAATAAATCTGTTCCAGAATCTACAACACCAACCACTACTTGAACTCCTTTTTTCCCTTGTAAAAAATTATAGGCTTTATCCAAGCTCATCCCAGGAATTGAATCTGTAACTAGATCACTATGACCCCAAAACTTACTTTCTTCCTCTGTTAAAGGCGCCTTTTTTGCAGTTGCTGTTACACTGTATGAAGATGGTTTTGGAACTGGAATGGTTGAAATAGATTTACAGCTTCCAAGTAAAAAAGTAAAAATGGTAATAAAAACTATAGGTTTTAAAAATTTCATGTTTTATTTATTTTAATTAAATATATCTTTAAATTTGTGTGTTTCTTTCAATCTAACTCCTTTATTTGTGTGTTGGACAGTGCAAATTTCGGAATACGCATCATGTTCTAAAAATAGAAAATATTCATTGTCTGCAGCCTCGTTTAAGAAGTCTTCTTTCTCTTTTATTGTTAATAAAGGTCTTGTATCATACCCCATAACATAAGGTACAGGTATGTGACCAGTAGTTGGCAATAAATCTGCCATAAAAATAATGGTTTTTCCTTGATAAAAAATTTTAGGTAACATTTGTTTTTCTGTGTGACCATCCATTTTTAAAACATCAAATCCAACTTGCTGAATTGGATTTCCTGAAATAAAATTTAATTGACCACTTTCTTGTATGGGCAAAATATTTTCTTTCAAGAAAGAAGCTTTTTCTCTAGGGTTTGGATGAATTGCCCAATTCCAGTGTTCTTGATTACTCCAAAATTTGGCATTCTTAAAAGCGGGTTCATAACCTGTTTGATTCTTATTCCATTGAATTGAACCTCCACAATGATCAAAATGCAAATGAGTCAAAAAAACATCTGTAATATCATCTCTATGAAACCCATGTGAAGCTAGAGCGGTATCTAATGTAAAATCTCCAAATTGATAATAGTAGCCAAAAAACTTATCAGACTGCTTATTACCCATTCCTGTATCAATCAAAATAAGCTTATTACCATCTTCAATTAATAAAGAGCGCATTCCCATCTCAATCATATTATTAGAATCTGCAGGATTTGTTTTTTGCCAGATAGATTTTGGGACTACTCCAAACATAGCTCCCCCGTCTAACTTAAAATTTCCTGTTTGTATGGGATAAATTCTCATAATAAGCAAAGATGCAAAAAAACATCAATATTTATAAATAAATAAAGTAAAACCTAGGCGCAACTTTTAAGTTTATTCAAAAAAAAATAAGCATCGATAACGATGCTTATTTTGAGGTGTCGAGCGGATTCGAACCGCTGTAGATGGTGTTGCAGACCACTGCCTAGCCACTCGGCCACGACACCCAATAACAGTGCAAATTTACATCAATTATCTAGTATTACAAGTTTTTTTGAACTTAACGTTCTTTTGTAAGAATAATAACAACTTCTTGAACATTTCCTCCTATTGGCGGATTTATTTTAGCAACACTTACTGTAGCACTTTTTATCATTTTTAATTCTAAAAAGAATCGATCTAAAATTCTTCTAGCTACTTCTTCTAATAGCTTAGACCTTTTACCCATTTCTTCTTTGACGACATGATTCAAATGCACATAATCTACGGTATCTTCTAAGGCATCAGAAATTGAAGATTTAGTCAAATCTGCCTCAACCTCAATATCTACTCGATACCAAGAACCAATTTTTGCTTCTTCATCTAGACAACCGTGATTCGCATATAATTTAATATTGTTTACTTGTATCTTTCCCATAAGTTATAGTTTCTCCCACATTTTTTGAGAATTCAATCTAAATGAACCTAAATAATTGAAGTTACATTGGTCGGGTTGAATTATAGATAAAAAAGACTCTTCATTTTTATCATTATATAGATAATACACTTCTCCGATAATGGGCTCAAAGTTAAATTTTGCATTGTACACTAAATCGTTATACTCAAACTGCTCCATCATTGCTTCATATTCCTTTTTTAGCTCATCAAACTTACTTTTAAATTGTTTGTTTACTCTATCTACACCGTCATTTCTCCATGTTGCTGTGTTCAATGGCTTGATTACCGGAGAACTTGCGCTCGTAGCATAAGGTATCACAGCTGCATTGTATTGCTGTGTATCTTCATCAAAAACTACTAAATCTGGTTTCTTTGCCATTAAAACTATTTAAGTTTTCAAAATTACTACAAATAATTTTTTTTTTTCTTAAAGTAATCAAAATTATAATGCCCTAGAAATCCGCTTATTTTGCTTAATTTTGACTATTCAATTTTAGTTGAAACTCAATGTCTGAAGAAAAAAAACCGCTTAATTTTATTGAGCAAATTATTGAAGAAGATTTGGCAAACGGAATGCCAAAAGAAAATTTACGTTTTCGTTTCCCTCCAGAACCAAATGGATATTTACATATAGGCCATACAAAAGCCATCGGAATTAGTTTTGGCTTGGGAGAAAAATACAATGCTCCTGTAAACCTTCGTTTTGACGATACAAATCCTGCAAAAGAGGAGCAAGAATATGTAGATGCTATTAAAAATGACATTACATGGTTAGGATACAAATGGGCAAACGAGCTGTATTCTTCAGATTATTTTCAACAACTTTATGATTGGGCGCTTTTAATGGTTAAAGAAGGGAAAGCCTATGTAGATAGTCAATCTTCAGAAGCGATGCGAGAACAAAAGGGAACACCAACGGAAACCGGAACCAATAGCCCTTTTAGAACTCGTTCAGTAGCCGAAAATTTAGATTTATTCCAAAAAATGAAAGATGGTGAGTTTCAAGAAGGGGAACATATCTTGCGTGCTAAAATTGATATGACAAGTCCAAATATGTTACTTCGTGACCCTATAATGTATAGAGTTCTATACAAAGAACATCACAGAACTGGAAACGACTGGAATATATATCCAATGTATGATTGGACCCATGGAGAGAGTGATTATATAGAACAAATATCTCATTCTTTATGTTCATTAGAATTTAAACCTCACAGAGATTTATATGATTGGTTTAGAGATCATGTATATGAGTATGGTAAAGATCAATTTCCAAACCCTCCAAAACAACGTGAGTTTTCACGTTTAAATTTAAGTTATACCATTATGAGCAAACGTAAATTAATGCGTTTGGTAGAAGGTGGTGTGGTTTCTGGATGGGACGATCCAAGAATGCCAACCATTTCTGGATTAAGAAGACGAGGTTATACACCCGCATCAATTAAAAGTTTTATTGAAACTGTAGGCGTTTCTAAACGAGAAAACATCATTGATGTAGCATTATTAGAATTTAAAATCCGTGAAGATTTAAATAAAACTGCTAAAAGAGTAATGGGAGTTTTAGACCCTGTAAAAGTGGTCATTACAAATTACCCTGAAGGTAAAGAAGAGCTTTTAGATGCAAGTTATAATGATTATGAAGAAGGTTTTGGAAGTCGAGATGTGCCTTTTTCAAGAGAACTCTATATAGAAAAAGAAGATTTTAGAGAGGAAGCAAATAAGAAATTCTTTCGGTTAAAATTAGGTAAAGAGGTTCGATTAAAAAACGCATACATCATTAAAGCAGAAAGTTGTACCAAAGATAAGGAAGGTAATATTACTGAAATTCAATGTACTTATGATCCTTTAAGTAAATCTGGAAGCGGAACTGAAGAAAGTATACGTAAAGTAAAAGGAACTTTGCATTGGGTATCTGTAAAGCATGCCACCAATGCCGAAGTAAGGTCTTATGATCGTTTGTTTTCAGACGAAGCTCCAGATAGTCATAAAGATAAAGACTTTATGGAGTTCCTAAATCCAACTTCTTTAGAGGTTATTAATGCTTTTGTAGAACCTAGCTTACAATCGGCTAGCATAGGAGAACGATTTCAATTTCAACGTTTAGGGTATTTTAATGTTGATAATGATACCACATCAGGCGCTTTAGTTTTTAATAAAACTGTTGGGTTAAGAGATAATTGGGCTTCTAAACAAAACAAATAAGAAAATCTATTATTAAGGAGCAGGGTTAGGGACCATAGCATGTACCTCTTGAATTTCTTTTAAAGTTTCTTGAGACAATTCTATATGAATACTTCCTATGTTTTCTTTGAGTTGACTCATCTTAGTAGCGCCAATGATATTACTGGTTACAAATGGCAATTGATTGATGAAAGCCAAAGATAATTCTGACAGGGTAATTCCATTATTTTTTGCAATAGCTTGATATCTTTTTACGGCTTCACTAGAACCGTCTCCCATATAACGTGCTATAAATCTTGGAAACAAGTTCCCTCGAGAGCCCTCTGGGCTTTTCCCATCTAAATATTTTCCAGACAATACGCCTTGTGCCAAGGGAGAATAGGCCAATAAACCTATGTCTTCTCTCATGGATACTTCAGATAGTCCTACTTCGTAGCCTCTATGAATCAACGAATATGAATTTTGGATGGTAACTGGTCTTGGCAAATTGTGATCTTTAGCTGTTTGGAGGTATTTCATTGTACCCCAGGGTGTTTCGTTAGAAAGACCTATTGTTCTGATAGTTCCCGCTTTTACAAAAGCGTTTAGAGTCTCTAAAATTTCTAGGTGATTTTCTGCTTCTTTTGAAGCTGTTTGATAAGGATAATCTCTAACACCGAAACAATTTACGCCTCTAGAGGGCCAATGTAATTGATATAAATCTAAATAGTCAGTCTGTAATCTTTGTAAGCTACCTTCAATAGCTTCTGTAATATTTTGTTTGATAAACCCTCCTGTTCTAATATGTTTTGTATAGTCTCCTCCACCTGCAATTTTACTCGCTAAAACAACCTTATCTCTGTTTCCTGTTTTTTGAAACCAGTTTCCAATGATACGTTCTGTATCTGCATAAGTTTCCGGAGTTGCTGGTACTGGATATAGTTCTGCTGTATCAAAAAAATTGACCCCTTGTTCAAGAGCATAATCCATTTGTTCAAATGCTTCGTCTTGGGTATTTTGGTTCCCCCAAGTCATGGTTCCTAAACAAATTTTCGAAACTTTAATACTAGTTTTAGGTAGTGTAGTGTATTTCATATTTTTTTTGAAAGCAAGATGATTCGCTAATCAGCGAATCATCTTGTAATATATATTCTTTTAGAAAGTCTAAATATAAGAATATTCTCTAAGAAAGTATAGCGCTAATTCCAGGTAAATTTTTACCTTCTAATGTTTCTAGCATGGCACCTCCACCAGTAGACACATAACTAACTTTATCTGCAAAACCAAACTGTTTTACTGCCGCGACAGAATCTCCTCCTCCTACCAAAGAGAAAGCACCGTTTTGAGTAGCTTTATCAATAGAATTACCAAGTGAAATGGTTCCTTTAGAAAAAGTCTCTAATTCAAAAACTCCTAAAGGGCCATTCCATAAAATGGTTTTACATGAATTGACAACCTCATCAAAAATATGCTGAGATTTAGGACCTGCATCTAGTCCTTGCCAACCATCTGGTATTTTTGAAACGTCTACTACTTGAGTATTGGCATCATTTGAAAAATCGTCTGCTGCTAATACATCTACAGGAAGATGAATTTGAACATTTTTAGCAGCTGCTTTTTTTAAAATTTCTAAAGCCAACTCCATTTTATCATCTTCACAAATAGAATCTCCCACACTACCTCCTTGTGCTTTTATAAAAGTAAATGTCATCCCACCTCCAACGATTAAATGATCTACCTTGTCCAAGATATTTTCTATCACAGTAATTTTTGAGGATACTTTTGCCCCTCCCAAAATAGCTAAGACAGGTTTCTCGCTGTTATTTAATACTTTATCTATACTTTCTATTTCTGTGGCTAGTAAACTTCCAAAACATTTATTGTCTGAAAAATATTTAGCTATAATAGTTGTTGAAGCATGGGCTCTATGAGCAGTCCCAAAAGCATCATTTACATAAATGTCTCCGTTGTTAGCCAATTGTTTTGAGAACCCCTCATCACCAGCGGTTTCTTCTGCATAAAATCGAAGATTTTCTAACAATAAAATTTCACCATTTTGTAAGTTATTTACAGCTTCTGTTACTTTTTCTCCAACACAATCAGCTACAAATTTGACTTGAACTCCTAAAACTTCGGTTACTTTTTCTACAATATGACTCAATGAATAGGCGGCTTCTACTCCTTTAGGCCTTCCTAGGTGAGACATCAAAACAACAGAACCACCATCTTCTAAAATCTTTTTTATTGTAGGTTTTGCTGCTTCTATTCTTGTCGCATCTGTTACTTCAAAGTTGTTGTTAAGAGGAACATTAAAATCTACACGTATTAATGCTTTTTTATTTTTAAAGTTGAAGTCTTGTATGGTTTTCATTATTAATTATTTTACACAAAAATAGCTAATAAAAGGGGTTCACAGAAATTGAAAACTGAAAAGTTAATATAACGTTTGCGTAAAATTATCGCTTATATTTGTGTCATGCTTTTTAATCAAATTATTGGCCAGGAACATATAAAAAACCATTTACTGGCTTCTGCTAAGAATGGAAGAATTCCTCATGCACAATTATTTATTGGAAAAGAGGGTTCAGGAACTTTACCTGTTGCTATTGCTTACGCACAATTTTTATTAAGTCATTTTTCTGACAATCCTGAGGCAAGTAAATTAAAAGTAGATAAACTACAACATCCAGATTTACACTTTGCCTTTCCAGTAACCACAAATGATTCTGTTAAAAAACACCCCGTTAGTAATTTATTTTTATCTGAATGGAGAGATTTTGTGAAAAATCAACCTTATGGGAGTCTTTTTAATTGGTTGCAATCTATTGGTGTAGAAAATAAGCAAGGAATGATTGGGGTAGACGAAGCGCTAGAAGTTGTAAAAAAACTCCAACTAAAATCTTATGAAGGTGGTTTTAAAGTAATGATTATTTGGATGGCTGAAAAAATGAATATTGCAGCGTCTAATAAATTATTAAAGTTAATTGAAGAACCACCAGCAAAAACAATTTTCTTATTAATTACAGAAAATGAAGATCAAATAATTACTACTATTAAATCTCGTTGCCAGGCATTACACTTTCCTGTTTTAAGTGAACAAGATATTGCCAATGAGTTACTACTAAGAGAAAAATGTTCTGAAAGTGATGCTTTAAAAATAGCAACTCAAGCGGAAGGAAATTATAATAAAGCCGTTCATTTATTACATCAAGACGCTAATGATCTTATTTTTGAACAATGGTTTATTGCCTGGATTAGAACTGCTTTTAAAGCCAAAGGAAATGCTGCTGTTATTCAAGAATTAGTGGTGTGGTCTGAGACTATTGCCAAAACTGGGCGAGAAACTCAAAAACAGTTTTTAGACTATTGTTTACAGTTTTTTAGGCAGGCTTTGTTATTAAATTATAAGTCTCCAGAGCTAGTTTTTTTGGAAACACAAACACCAAAATTTAATTTGCAAAATTTTGCTCCTTTTGTTCATAGTGAAAACATCTTGGCTATTGAAAAAGAATTAAATGATGCCCTATATCATATAGAAAGAAACGGAAATCCTAAAATTATTTTGTTAGATCTTTCTATGAAATTAACTCGTTTTCTTCATAAAAAAGAAACCTCAGTTTAATTCTTTACATACCCTTACTCACTCTTTTAGCAATATATAAATCTGCAATTGTTGGGCTTTCTGAGCATTTTTTTATGGGTTCAAATGTGTCTCCAACTTGTACATTTCCTGTTTGAAGTATTTTAAAATACACCCCACACATGGTGGTATTCCAAAACTGTTTTACAATTTTCATATCATTAAAACGCACTCCTAACTTTACACAAGGGTTTCTCTGTTTTGTTGCTTCTACAATACATTCTCCAACTTTAAAGGTATCTCCTACATGTATTGCTGTTTCTTCTAAATTATCTATGGTTAAATTTTCGCCAAACATACCGTATTGCCATTCTAATGCTGGGTATTGTTCTTTCCAATAGGCATAATGTGCTTCTGAATATCCATAAACTGCTTGTTCTATGCCTCCATGATGAGCTCTATTGCATATTACATCTCCTTTTACATCTTCTTTATCAAGAAAAACAGGAATATCAACTGGAAATTTAAAAATTCCAGTTGTGATTATTTTTCCTTTCCAATTAATGTCTTTTCGTTCTCCTATGTTGGTTGCAATAATTTTCATATTGTTTATATTTTATAAATGTATTGATGCCAAATACACTAGTCTTTCAAAAAACCTTGTAATACATCGGCAATCTTTCTATTGTCTGATAATTGTGGGATTTTGTTTTGCCCTCCAAACTTACCTATAGATTTCATGTATTGATGAAAGCCTCCTTTTTTAACTTTTCTAATAATTAATGGCTGTAATATTTTACCTTTTATTAAGTCAGAATAATATATATTCTGAATTTGCATAGAAGCATCTATTTTTGAAGCCAATTCATTGCTATTCTCCTCTTCATTTTCAAACTCTATAAACCATTCATGATAGGGCAATCCTTCAGGTGGGTTTACCTGCGGCGCTACTGTAAACTCGCTAACGTTGGTGTTGGTTCCTTTAATTGCATCGTTTAAAGCCTTTTCTACTTCCTTGCCTATCACATGCTCTCCAAAGGCAGAAATAAAGTGTTTAATTCTACCAGTTACTTTTATTCTGTAGGGTAATAATGAGGTGAATTCTACTGTATCTCCAATATTATACCCCCATAAACCTGCATTGGTATTTAAAATGATTACATAATTAACCCCTAATTGAACATCTTCTACAGAAATTCTAGTTGGGTTTTCATTGAAGAATTCATTAGCAGGAATAAATTCATAAAAAATTCCGCTGTTTAATTGCAGTAACATCCCTTGCTCTTTTTGAGAATCTTGATAGGCAATAAAACCTTCCGATGCTGGATATAATTCTATATAGTCTATTTTTTTTCCAATAAGTGCTTCAAACTTGTTCTTGTAGGGCTCAAAATTTACACCTCCGTAGATGAAAAAATTAAAGTTTGGAAAGATTTCAGATATCTTCTTTCCTGTTTTATCTATCAATTTTTCAAAATACATTTGCACCCAAGAAGGGATTCCGCTAATAACAGACATGTCTTCATTAACTGTTTCTTCTACAATGGCAGTTACTTTTGTATCCCAATCTTCTATGCAATTGGTTTCCCAACTTGGCAGTCTGTTTTTTAATAGATATTGCGGTACATAATGTGCTACAATTCCGCTCAACCTACCTAATTTTATCCCGTTTAATGCTTCTAAAACAGGACTTCCTTGTAAAAAAATCATTTTACCATCTACAAAACTTGCATCGTTTTTTTCTGCGATATAGAACAACAAAGCTTCCTTTGCTGCTTTTATATGAGTAGGCATAGATTCTTTAGTAATAGGAATGTACTTTGCTCCTGAGGTTGTACCAGATGTTTTTGCAAAATACAATGGTTTGCCTTTCCAAAGCACATTTTTTTCTCCTGCTATAATTCTATCTACGTAGCTTCTTAGGCCTTCGTAATCTGTTACTTTTACTTGTTTTTTAAATTCTGAATAACTTGTGATTTTATCGAAATTGTGATCTTTCCCAAAAGCAGTATTCTTCGCTTTTTTTATGAGTTCCTTAAAAATTTTCTGCTGTGTTTTATGTGGGTTATAAGCCCATTTATAGACTTTTTTTCGAGCTTTTTTTGCAAAAGGAATCGCTAAGGTAGACTTAAGGCTCATTTATTCAAAATCTATATAGTTAGCAGGATTTACGGCATAACCATCACTCCAAAGTTCAAAATGTAAATGAGGGCCAGTTGTTAATTCGCCCGAAGAGCCAACGCTAGCTATTGCTTCACCAGATTGCACTAGATCGCCTTGTTGCTTTAACAAGATTCCGTTATGTTTATACACAGAAATAAAGTTATTTGCATGCTTCAAAATAATCACATAGCCTGTTTCTGTAGTCCATTCTGAGAAAATAACAGTACCGTCTGCTGCAGCTTTTACAGGTGTTCCTGTTTTAGCAACTACATCTATTGCAAAATGTTTATTTTCTGAATTAAAAGATTGAGAAGTGGTTCCGCTAATTGGTGCAAAAAACACAATTTTGACTCTATTTTGTAGTTCATCTGATAATGGAAAACGGTCTCTACTTTCTATTTTTTCTCTAAAAATAGAATCTTGTTTAGAGGCATTTAACATGTTCTCATTAATTTGTACTCTTTTCCCTAACTCTTGAATAGAATCTATAATATCATCAGAAGTAATTTCTCCTGTTAATACAGATTTAATAGATTTTGTGTAATTCTCTATCACTGCCAATCTGCTTTTAAGCGAATCTGACTCTAGGGTGAGTTTTTTAGCATCTGTTTTTAATTTTATAGAAGAATAGCCAGGAATATATTCTTTTATGGGTGTAAAAGCTATGAGTACTATTGTTGCTAGAATTAAGAAAATAGAAAAAATACCACTAAAAACAAAGACATTTAAACGTGATAGTTTTAACGCAAATCTCTCCTCAAATGTATGCTCGTTTAAAACCTGTCTCTTATACACATCTGACGCTGCCGACGAAGAGGATAG
>CAJXSU010000045.1 GCA_913061465.1 uncultured Flavobacterium sp. | reverse complement strand
TTTAAAGACTTAAACTGTCCCTTACTTGAAACTAGTTTTCTTTCAACTTTTGAAGACTTAAACTGTCCCTTACTTGAAACTAGTTTTCTTTTAATGTTTAAAGAGCTAAAGTTTCTTCTAATTGGGTTATCGCCCTTTAATTTATTAGAATATCTAAATCTTTTTTGATATTGACGAACAGTTAAGCCCTGTGAGGACCTGTACTGTAGCCTTCTGCCATAATTTTTGTACCTATTATCAGACATACCAATTTTATAACTTTTATACCTCTAAAAATTTTTGCTCAAATAAAAATGAATGTTGTTTAAACTATAATACTGTTTCAAGATAATATTTTTGAAGTAATAACTTCAAACTGACTTAAATAGAAATATTGTTTATTTTATTTAAATAAAAAAATAGGCTTAAACTAATTTATATGTGTTAAGCCTATTTTTAATAATATAGTTTGAGTTATGTCAATTTTTATTTAACACAAAAAATTATATTGATTGAACCATACCTTCATGAGCAAAAACAATAGTTTCAATACCTGCTTCTGAAGATTGAGAATTCATATCAGTTGGTGTTACTTTTTGAGGAAAAGCGTTAGATAACGTCCAAGTCATTCTTTCGGTTGCAGTTTCATCAAGAAGTCTAATTACCACAGTTAATCTAGCATAAGTATTTAAACTAATTTGAGAAATCCAATCGAAGAACTGGTTATCGTCTGCAAAAACACCTTTTTTAAGTGTAACATCTCCAAATTTCATTAAACCAGGCATTTTGATTGTTCCATGATTAGGACTATTACCATGACGATATTCTATTACTTCAGTTTCAACATCAAGACCACTAACCTCTTGAAAAGGTAAATCTTGAAAGTCTCCGATATCAACAGAGAAGTAAAACTTTGGCATTGGCCAAAACTGATCTTGTGCATCTCCTGTGCCTGCTACTGGTAGAGCCATATATTATTGTTTTTAAGTTAATTAATTAATTTTTAAGATTTTTGCTGTTGTTGTTCAAAGGTTATTACAATAAATTCAGCTGGTCTAGTGATTGCTACCTTTATTGTCATTTTAAGAACACCGTCTAGTATATCGTTTGCTGTCATTGTAGTTCCTAAACCGATGGAAACATCGAAAGCATCTTCAGGTGAATTTCCTGCTAAAAGTCCTGATTGCCACTGATTGTTTAAGAAATTTGTAACAGTTGCTTTAAGTGTTGACCATGTTGTGGAATTGTTAGGGGCAAAAACAAATGCTTCTGACGCAAATTTAATACTTTGCTCTAAAAAAGTCATTGTTCTTCTAACACTGATGTATCTATAATCTTTAGAATTTCCATCTAAAGTTCTAGCACCCCAAACAAGAACACCTTTACCGGTAAATCCACGTATAGCGTTGATAGCTTTACCATTTAAAGGTAAATTTAATTCCTCTTGGTTGTCATTATTAATATTAATTGAAGGTGAAATCACAGAACCTAAACTTATATTCGCAGGAGATTTAGCAACACTAACCATATTGTCACACATAGTATATGCTCCTGCCATTGCAGCACTTGGCGGCATTAAATTCATCAAATCTCCCATTTCTTCTAAAATGGAATTTATTCTTGGACAAACTACTGATAAAGTAGCTTGTAAAGATTTTATTAAATCTGAATCAGTAGTTTCTAAGATTTTATTAATTTCAACTTTAATTCCTGCAGCTCTTGCTTCTGAAATATTATCAGCCGCAAGATTATTCTCAACTTCTTCTGTTAAAAGCTCTACAAGAACTTCAGGATTTTCTATAAAAGTGTAATCTAGTTCTGATGATTTAACAACAGCTGAATTTAGAAAAGGATAGTATGCTGCACCCCATTGAAGGAAGTTTGATCCTACACCTTCTCTGAATTTATTCACAACATCATCATCATCAAATGTTCTTTCTTTTGATCCATTATAAACATCAAGAATAGCAAACCTATTTTTCATTTTATATCCACAATGAGATAACATAGCCGCTTGAAGCGAATAACAATCTGATTCAGAAAGCAATACTGCTTCAGGAATAACTAAGATAGTTGGCTCTTGGGCTTTTTCTAATGTTAATATACCTCCTCCAGAAGGATCATTTAATTTGGATGCATCGATTTTATCAGAATAATTTCCTACTGACACTATAAAACAGTCAGCACCACCATTAGCAAAAAATAGTCTCATTGAGTCATACAATAAATATCTTGTACTTTCAACGAAACTTATTTTAAAACCAACAGGTGAGTTTTCATCTGCCTCAAGATTAAATTTTGTCTGTGGAGCACCACCAAACAATTCAACGAATTGCCCAAATGATGTAATTTTAGTTGGTTGGTTTATTAAAGATTTAGAACCTCTATTTGCTTTTTCGGTATAGCCAATAAAAGCAGGAACTGCTGTTTGTACTGGGACTACAGAAGAGCCAAAGGAACTTTTTTCTTCGATGTAAACACCTGGAGTTGCCAAGTTTGTTGCCATATATTTAATTTTTAGTTTTTATTTGCATTAAATATATGTTAATTTTTTATTCTAAACAAAGTATTAATTAAATATTTACAAAAACATCATTTATGAACAATTTTTCTTTTTCATCGTAGCTTATATTCATTGGTTTCGGAAAAGGAAGAAATATTGAGAAATATGTAAGAAAATCATCTTCTCTTTTTAAATAAAGTTTATTTTTATATTTCTCAGAAGCTAATATCTTTTCATCAATTAAAATATAATAAACACTCGAGCCATTAGCTAAAGTTCTAGTCTTATATTCTCTTAATTTAATTGAGTTTTGCTCATTTGTTATGAAATAACTGTCGAAACCTTGTATATTATTTTTGTTTGGAATAAAGTTATATCTAAATTTTATTTGTCTAGAATTAAAATGAATAGAATAATTTAATTCATTTTTTTTAATCTCAGTGTTACCATTTCCAAAAAATTGATTTTTGGAGTTAATGGTCAGAAGAATTTGACCAGTAATTCCCTCATCTCCAGAGGGAACTATATTACTTTGATCCACAAAAAAACTAGAATGTAGTTTTTCATTTGAATAATCTTGATTATTTTTAAAAAAAAGCTTTTGTGAGTTTGTGTATGGAATATCTGTAATATTTATAAAATTTGGGTTATTTAATTTAAAATAAAAATTTAATTTTAATTCTTGAGCAAAGGATATAGATTCAAATTTAGGATCTGATTTAGAAATAAGAGTAAATCCATTTTCAATCGGTTTAAAAAGTATCTCATAATTATTTAATAATCTACTTGTTTCATCATCGGCTGTAAAGGTTAATCCTTTCAATAAATTATTTTTAAAGAAATTATGATAAAACTTTACGTTAAGAAGTTTATAAAAACTCGAAACAAAACTATAACTGTTTTTTAACATTACTCAGGATTATTATTTTCGTCAATAATATTTTTCACATCTCTAGCATCTAAATTGTCAAAAAAGTTAGAAGACTTTTTAGATACACCCAAAATTCGGGGAGTATCTTGAGAAATATTTTCCCCATCAAAAAGTATCTGTTTAAACTTGTAACAAACAGAAGGCACATAATTAGCTCCAATATTACCCCAGAGTTTACCTATTTCGTCAATGGAGATATTAAATAATTCACAACGAATCCTGTTTGCATTGAGAGGCAAGCCTACTGTATTGGAATCATCAAAGACATTTGTTATTTGGAAAAACTCAATTACTAAGGAAACATACCTTAAAGCTTCAACATAGTTGAAATTAGGAAAATATGCCGAAAACATTAGCATAATATTTATTTTAACTGGAGGAGTATTACCTTGGCTAAATTTGGTTGCATTTTTTGTGATTGTTTCTTCTTCTACATGAATTAAAAATATTGAAATTTTATTTTCAACATCTTGATTTAAATTTCCCTTAATGTCAACAAGACTACTAACGATGACGGTGTCATTATTTACGGACAATTTATTTTTT
Source organism: uncultured Flavobacterium sp. (assembly GCA_913061465.1). Lineage (GTDB taxonomy): Bacteria > Bacteroidota > Bacteroidia > Flavobacteriales > Flavobacteriaceae > Polaribacter. Next base: position 16,095 of record CAJXSU010000045.1, on the reverse strand, counting down.
ATAAATTCATCAAGCTTTATTGCGATAGATGTAATTACATTATGTATCATTAACTAGATGTATTTTTTGATGGCAACTGTTATTATTCTAAATATGTAAACACTGATTAAAGAAATAAACCACCCAATTAAATATAATTGAACTACAAAAGTTTTTTCAATAGAATTTAATGACCCTTGACTTGAGGTTAAATCTAACATAAAAAGAAAAATAAAAGCTAAAAAAAGTGAAATAACAGAGCTCAAAACTAACCAAAATAATTCTTTAATTATAGTTGCTTTCATTAGGTTTACGGTCTTTTAATTGGTTTAATTTTAATGCGATACGCAAAAAACATTGTAATAACCCCTATAAAATAGGAGAGATAATAAATCCATTGAGGTTTAACAAAAACATTACCCATAGGTAATATTTTATTTAACCCATTAAATATAAGCGTAGTAATTGGCAGCAATAAAATAAACACTACAGCTACAAATAATAAAAAATATAATTGATTTTTTATTATTGAATTCCTAACATTCCAGTCAAATAGCAACACCAAAAATGCGAGTATAACCGTCATTAAAAAGAACACAGCAGCGGTTATAAAAATAGACTTATACCTGAGAAGATATTTTGAAAGCTTTATAGGGTATCCCTCAGATTCAGCTATGGGGTTAACAATTACTTTTTTGTCAGTCGAAAATTTATCTTCGATGACATTCCATAAATCATCATAACCATTGTCATACCCTAGAGCCCAAATACCAATACCTTTTAATTGATTACTTAACGCAAAATCATATTTTTTTCGCAAGGTATAATCATCGTCGAACCATAGTTCTTGAGTTGTGTTGTCCTCAAAATTTAAACTATAATAATTGGTCATGCTTTTTTCATCTCTAAAAGGGTCTATATTAAGTTGATCATTATCAATATATTTTTTTCTAATTTCACTATAAGTTAACGGTTTCTCAAAAGTACTAGTATTAGTTACATTATTTCCACTTTGTTGAAGACTCCCCACCCATAAACTACCATAATAAGGAAGTGCCAAAATTGTTTTTGAAGGATCTATTCCTTGTTGTTGATAATGCTGTATTGTAGATAAGAGGCTAAGTGAAGAGTTTTCACTGGACTGGAGTGGTGCTACAGCTCCTTGAGCTTCACCTCCAATATGATAATCATAGCCCATTATAATCAATAAATCTGCATGTTTTTGAAGTTCTTTAACATCAAAATTATCTTTGCTATTAAATGCTGGAAGAGTAATTGAGAGAAAAAATTCTTTGTTTTCCTTTTCAAACTTATTATTTAAGTCTCTTTTAAACTTCTTTACAAATCTGTTAAACTTCTCTCTTTTAAAATAAGGTAAATTCTCAAAATTTAAATCAATCCCATCACCTTGAATACTGTCTTTTCTATTTAATAAAAGATCACTTGTGGTATTAATTAATACATCCCATCTATCTTCATTGTCTAGGAACTCATTATTATTATCATGACCGTGACAAGAAACAGTGAGCAAAACTCTAGTATTTTTTGCCTTTGCTGAATCTACCATCGCTGTGTTTCTCCATTCCTTTATCTGCTCATGATTTTCATCAGTGTAAAACCCCGTAAGGGGGTCTACTTTATATGAAAAATAAGATATTGTCGACAACAATTCAAAAGGGTAATTTTCCCATTTAGATCCCATCCAGTATGGGTGCCATCCAAAGACTTCGTTGTTTGGCTTTATAGTTTTATAATTTTTTCCTTTTAAATAATATACGTTTTGGATTGAGTCCCAAGTAAAATTATCACTTTTTATTTGTTTATCCCCCTTATTTAAGAAATCAAAAATGGATGCATAATTATTAAGCATATTTTTCTGCTTTACCGTCAAATAATCTGTTGACTCCTCTTCTTTTTCTTGTTCTTTATTCTTTTTATTATTAATGCCAACACTTCTTTTTAGACGATTTACTGAGGTGTTTACAATACGCATTTGAGATTGTGTCTTTCTTACGCTACTTTTTAATTTCATAGCCTCTCTACATGATGTTGCAAATATTAATAGTAGAAATACATATAAAGAATAATTAAAAATTTTATTCATCTTTTATAAGTGTTATGTGGATATAATTTTTAAACGCAATAATGTCTTTCATAATTTCTTTTTTTCTTTTTTTCAAGATTACTGCCATTACATTATAGCTAACATCATAGTCGTATAATGTAGAATTATTTTTAATGAAAACTTCAGCTTTTTTAATCCTTTTTCTAGTAAAATTATCAGTTTTATAAAACGCATAGTTACTAGCATAATTGTAGCTTCTCATATCAAGACTTTCATTTTTAATTATGAGGTCAACATCTTTATTTGTATTTGAAGGAAGTTCAATGTTATTATCTTCTCTAGTAAGTTCATTTTTAGAAAAAATCACCAAAGGACTCTCTTCTTCAGATAGTTCTTTATATTTGGCAATATCAATTTTATTGAGTCCAATCCAATACCCCCAACCAATAAGGTCTTCATCGTTTTTAATGTTAATATCAAATGACCTAAAATATTCTTTAGTTAAATCAAGTTGAGAGCCTAAAGAAAAATTCTTATTACTTATTAAGCTATAAATAGTGTCATTTACAATGGATTCAACAAGTTTTGATTCAACAATAGTATCTGGCTTAATTTCTGCTTTGATAGTTAAACTAGGCGCAATTTTTTTTATGGATATTTTTAATTTAGACTTAAATAATCCTTTGTTCTTTATAAAATTATCATTAGATATATTGAGGGTTAAAATGTTATCAGTATTAATTTTTAGTTGACCTTTAACCGTTTCTTTTTTCTTAAGATTATTTTTTAAAAACCGAATTGTTTCACCCTCTATTATTTCAATTTTTTTCAGTTTATTAGATTTCGTATTTGTGATTTCATAGAAAAGAATATCATCCTTATTAACATTGTAAGAAAAACTAACTGTTTCGCCTTTTACGGGTGAATTTAGATATAAATTAGCCATGTAAGTAGTATCACTTAATGAATTGGATTTTATATAATCTATTAAAAAGGACTCAAAAGTATTAATTTTTAAATGTCCTGTTTCAACTAAAACGGTCCTTAAACTATCTACATAAAATGTGTTATAAAACTCATCTAAAGAATAATTTCCACTTGATGAGACATGAGATTTTAATTTAGATATTGTTTTTTTTGGAAGCGACATTATGTCCAAAGGGGTAGATGAAGAATTTAATTGTTCTGTTGAATCTAATAAATTTATATTGCCAGAATCTAGAGGATTCTTTAGGGAATCACATGAAACTAATATTATTAAAGAGATACCAATAATAAATTTTATTAATTCTTTAAATTTAAACATTATTTAGTTTTTTTTTCTATATCTAATTGATTTCGCATTTTATCATACCTTTCAAACGCATCATTTTTTAATATGTTCTTTATTTCAGACTCTTTAGACTTAATTTCTAAGTTTACTGACATTTCTTTCAATTTCTTATTTTTAATTCTTTCGTGATCAAAATTATCAAGTTGTTTTAAATAGTTTGACTCAAACAAAACTTCTTGTTCTAAAACTAAATTGTCATAGGGTCCTTTTTGAGATAATAATTTTGTTAACAAAGGAGACGTTTCTATCATTATAAAAATTAATAGTATAAAAATAGAAGCAAATTTATCAATATTATTTAAAGCTCTAATTTTATCAAATAATCCGTATGAATTTGAATTGATTATTAATATTTCTTTTTCAATAAGCTCTTTTATTTTCATTTCTTCAACTGAATAAAGTTTGATAATTGAATCCTTCTTGGATTTATTCAACTCTAATTCTGAAAGAAATAATTCATAACGCTCACCTCTACTTTTACATTCTTCTCCATACCCTTTTACTTTTGTCCCACAAGTTCCAGTACATTCACATTTATATTCTTCATAATATTTGTCTCGCAAAGTTAGTTGTTTTTGAAAATCAGACTCTAAAAGTGATTTTTTTGACTCTAATAATTTTAGATTGGAGCTGTATTTTTTACTAACATTAAACGATAATTCTATTTTTTCTTTATTTAAATAAGTGTCTATTTCCGACTCAAATAACTTGATTTCTAAGGGCTTAGATATGACTACTGCAATTATAATTGCAATTAGTATTCGTGGAATTGATTTCAAAAATTCCCTCCACTTATTCTCATTCATTCGCATTGAAGATACGATATATCTATCTAAATTAAAAATTATACACCCCCAAAGCAAGGAAAGAAGTATGGATAGGGAGTGTGAATCAAAAATTAAATTGAAAGCGAAATAAGATGATAACACAGACAAGAAAGCAGTGAATAATACTGTTAAACCTATGCTAGCATACTTATTAACTTCAAACCTTGGGCATTTCATAATTAATTCAAAAGTGGCTCCAGAAGCAAAAAGAAAAAACCTAGTAACTAATGTTATATTTTCCTTCATTTAATTTTGAGTTTATTAAAAATTAAAGCGATAGCTCTAATTATTTTAAATTTCCAAACACTGGAGAAAGCCTTTTTATCTATATTCATACTCTCAGGTGTTTTTCCTTTTAGTTTATCATAAATTTCAGCATCCTCAAAAGGATGAAACACTAAATTTTTTTTTTGTGTTTTATCTAGTGTATTTAGAGTGAAATTAAATGTGGTATTTTCTAATATTTGAAATTCATGAAACCCAGATAATGGGAGGCTCCCCAAGGAATTTTCATTGAGTTTACCAATCATATTAATATCCCAAGAAATTTTTACTGATTGGCCAAAATAAACCCCGTAGTGACCATCATTTAAAATTGATGATTCAATTTTTATTGGATGCTTCAATATTGGATCAAATACACTTATCTCAAATTCAATTTCCTTTGTTTCAAAAACTTTAATATAAACTTTTTTTGAAATTACAGACTCTTTATTTATGGCTGTTAACACGTAGCTTTGATCTTTTAAAATTTGTATTGTTTTTGAACCTGACAAAGAAATATCCCCGATTTCTGGGTCTATAGATGCATGATAAGCATTAACAATATTCCAACTTAATACAACTTTTTCATTTCTTTGAGCAATCGTTTTATTTGCAAGAAAATCTACATCTATATTTCCAGATAGAAGTTCAATTTTTTTTGATTTTAAAAGAATTGTTTTAAAAAAACTATCTTTAAGACGAACAAATTCTTCTGCATTATCTATTAAGTTTTCAGCATTAATATTAGCGATCACATAAGTTTTGTCAAAAACTCCAAAAAACTCTTCTTCATTAAAAAAATCAGCACTTCTATACCAGTACATTGTAACTCCTGCGTCAATCAATCGCTTGCTAAGATTTACAAATTTTAATGATTTTTTGTCATTATTTGAAACGATAATAATTTCAACAGCTGTATTACCATTAGAAATTTGAAGTAAGTTTTTTGATAGAAAAAATAAATCATTATAATCAATAAATAGTTGAAGAGAATACTTAGATCTTAAAATTTGTATATTGATTTCAGAAATAATATCATATGTCGTGTAAAACTTGAACAAATTTGGTTAAATTTATGGCTGTGTGTTATTAACAAATGTAATTAATTAGACAACTAGAAAAAAATAAGTATGCTAAATAATAATTTGAATCCTTTTGTTGGTCTAAAACCTTACTCAAAAAACACAAGTAATTTCTATTTTGGTAGAGAGCAAGATGTTGAGAACTTATTACAGATTCTTCAAAAAAATAAATTATTAACATTGAATGGAGTTTCAGGCAGTGGCAAGACTTCATTAATTAACTCAGGCTTAATTCCTAGACTTCAAGATGGTTTTATTGGCCAAGCAGGGAAAGAGTGGTCTATTACTTCATTTAGGCCAGGAATAAATATTTTACTAAACTTATCTCATGCTCTTACTCAAAATAATGTACTTAAAGTAGATTCTAAGTCCAATACCACAGATCAAAAATATTATTCTGAAATTATCTCAAATTCTGGATCAATGGGAGTTGTTGAGATTTATAAAAGATCAGATATATTTAATAAGAAAAATCTCTTAATTATCATAGATCAATTAGAGGATTTATATAAATATGAAAAGTATTTTGACTCTTCAAAAAGTGAGGATGACAACAATTTAATGGATATTGTTTATAGATCTGTTACGATGAAAAATACTGCAATATATTTTTTAATTTGCATAGAAACACCTTATTTATCAAAACTCACATCTTACAAAAAGCTTCAAGAAATAATAAGTAAATCTCAATACGCTATTCAGAATTTAAATCAAAAAGGGATTAATCAAATTTTAGAAAATACATTTAAAAAGCAAAATATTCTATTTGACTCTAAGGTTGTTGATTTATTTAACCAAACATTAAAAGAAGAAATAAGCTACCTTCCAAATTTTCAATTTTTGTTGTACAAATTATATGAAAAATTTGTTTTAAATGGTTCTGAAAAATCAATAATTGATTTAGAAGACTTAGAGGTCTTAGGTGGTCTTGAACACTCAATAGCTAAAGATTTTGAAACTATTTATTCCTCCTCAACTAAAGAAAATCAAAAAATCATTTCTCTTCTTTTTAAGGCGATTTCATCTCCTCAGAACAATACTGACATACAATACGAAAGCATTTTAAATATTTCTGAATATACAAGCTCAACAAGAGTTGAATTATCAAAGATAATTAAGTCTTTTAAAAAGACATTTAAAAATTTATTTGATGTTTTTGAACCCTCAATAACTGGAATTTCAGCAGCAGCAAAAAAACCCTATGATGCTAAAAATATTCTTACGTTAAAATATATTACGTTTTTAAATTGGGAAAGATATATAAAGTGGCTTAATGAAGAAAAAACTAATTTTAAAGATTTTAAATATTTTTCAGAAATTGCGATTAAAAAAAGCAACAATCAAGTAGGTTTTTTAAAAACACCTGTATTGGAAAGAGCCATTGTTTGGCGGAAAAACGCATCAACCAACAAAAATTGGGCAAAAAAATACAAGCTAAATTTTGAACAAACAATCAATTTTATTAATGAAAGTGAACAAGATGATTTAAGAATTAAAACAGAAAAAGAAAATCAATTAACCAGAGAGCGCAATAAAGACCGAAGAGCAAAAAAAATAGGCTTCATAGTTGCAGGATTTGGAATTATAGGAGCGCTAATAACGATTGGGCTTTGGATAAAAGCAAAAGAGGCAGAAAAAACAGCAACATATGCATCAGAAGTTGCAAAAAAAGCGCAGAATGATGCTGTAGAAGAAAAAGAGATTGCTGTGTCTGCAACAGAAAATATGAAAAAAGCAAAGAAAGATGCTGAAGATGCCAGAGATGATGCTAAAAATAAAGCTAAAGAAGCACAATTAGCAACAGCAGAAGCTATTGCTGCAACATTAGCTATGGAAAGAGCAATGCAAGATGCTAAAGATTCCAAAGCTGAAGCATTAGAAAAAGCTGAAGAAGCAAGGATAGAAAAAAACAAAGCTCAAGAAGAATCCATTAGAAATAAAACTCTCAAAGAGCTTATAGAACTTGAGGCGGATTTTAAAGATTTAGTAATTAAATTAAATTCAGCTTATCAAGAAAAGAAAATTGAGGATCTCAAAATACACATAGATTCATCGATTATAAAACAAAAAAGGTTTGCTAAACTTAAACAACATGAATCAATTGAATCTGAGGAAATTACTGGTGATGAAAGTATTTTAAAATTAAATCAAAAAATCTTAACAATTTTAAAAGAAAAAAATTCTTATGGGAAAACAGATATGTTGTTAACTAAAAACAAAAAAAATTATTCTATTAGAAGTTTTGACATACTAAACAATAAGAAAATAGCATATGCAGGAGACAAAGGAGTAATCAATTTTTATGATATTCCTCCTTCAGATGGAGTTAAGCCTAATGCTTTACCAATTAGTAACATCAAAATTGTAGAAAATTATGCTAACATTGATGATAGAATTAGAAACCTTGTTTATGTTCATGATAGTATTCTTATTGCTACTACATTTTCAAAAAAAGTATTTAAAATTAATCCTAAAAAAAATTCAACCCTAACACTTAAACCATTTCATAAAATCTCTGAATACAAAAACGATATTCTTGATATTTTCGTTGATACCATTAATAATAAACAATTCCTTATCACCACAGACTATATAATTACATTCAATAATTATAATTTGCCAACTAAAAATTTAAAATACAAAAACATTAAAGCAACTTATTACAGAGATTCAAAACTCTTTATTGTATCACAAAATAAAGTATTTGTTTTAGATGAAAATGGAAATAGTGAAGAAATCTTATTAGATATTGACCTTAATGACATGAATATTGTGAACAAGTTATATGTCACAGCTAAGTATTTGTTTTTAGCTAATGAGAATGGAAATGTTTTTGGTTATGATACTAAAGACATTAAAAACAAAAATCCAAAAAAACAAAAATTTAAATTCCTAGACCATAGTTCAAGTATCACTAGTATGTTTCTAGAGGAAGATAAAAATCTTTTATTTACAGCAAGTTTAGATAATAAAATATTTAGATACAATATTGACTATGCATCAGAATTCATAAGAAATTCTAAAGCTAATTTTGTTGGACATGAAAAATGGATTTGGGATATGAATACCTATACCGACAAAGCCAATCAAAAATTTTTAATTACTGGAGACGAGGAGGGGAATCTGTTAAAATGGTATATAAATCCTGAAGAATTTTTAGATAAAATAGAGCTACTTTATAAAAAAAAATATTTAAATAAATAAATTTTTATGACCATTTTATGTATTTGCAGTAGTTCTTTGAATGATATTATTCCTGTTAATATTATTTATAACAATCTATTAAATACTAATTATAAAGATACTTTAAATATAGATTTAATAACTACAGACAATTTATTAATATCAAACATTTTCCTCGGGGAGAGTATTGTTCGAAAACAATATGGGTTTTTATTCAAGAAGCTATTTTATGGTTCATTAAAAAAAATAGAAGCTAATGATTATGATTTAATAATAAAAATTTCAAATAATTTTAAAGCTGAAGTTATTTTTAGTCTCTTAAAAATTAAAAATAAAATAAGGACACCTTTTAAGTTTTTAAGTTTTTTTAAAAAATTATCTAAGACTTATAAAATAAGTTTGGTGGAAAAAAAAACAAGTCAACTTTTAGAACAGCTTCGTCTTTATGGAGCAACGAAAAATTTAGTCCCAGTAATTAAGATCAATAATATAGTTTATTCAAAGACATATGAAATGGCCAATTGGGTGTTAAAAAGCTCAAATAAACCTCCTTTAAGTAACAATCGGTTTTGTTTTATTTATATAGATAACTTAATTAGTGTTAATACAAAAGAGGGAGACTTATTAAAAAAAATCATCAACTCTCTTTTAGAAAAAAATATGCTAGTAATCCCTCTTTTCAAAAAAAATTTTGATATTCTTGATGCTATATCTAATGCTATTTCTTTAAAAAAAAGAGGGTTATTAATTGATAATTTTGTTCAAAACAATGACTCTAATTATTTATATTTATTTTTAAAATATTCTAAGTTTGTGATTACAAACGATGAGTCGTTAAAAATAGTTTGCGAACCAATTGAAAAACCATGTGTATATCATAATTTTAAGGATTATGGAGTAGCACATCAAAATGTTCTTCGAAATATTAACCTTCTAATTAATTAATTATGGCTAAATGCGTGTGTAGCGGTGCTAAAATTAAATGTTCGTTTGGAGCAGGTCCAAAATCTATGGTTGTACTTCCTTTAAATAGAACTCTAACTGCCAATACAAAACCAATTGCAAATATACTAGATGTTATTCCTTTTCTCAATATTCCTGCATTTGGACAATGCAAATCTCCAGCAAATCCAATGAATTGGAAAATGGCAGGGCCGGTTCCTGTTTTTGTTCCTTCTTCTTGCATACCTATTCCAGTTAGTCCTTGGTCACCAGGAGCAAAGAAAACAAAGTTAGGAAATCAACCTGTTGTATTACAAAATAGTAAAACTATGTGTGTTTGGGCAGGTTCTATAACAGTAACGGATCCGGGGCAGAAAAAAATAGATTGCAATTAAATTAACACCTTTTTAATTGTTGTCTGTTTAATAATTATTATCAAAACCAAAGTAAGAACGACAGATTACATAAAATCAAAATTTTAAATTATTTTAATCCTAAAATTTATCATATTTTTAAGTCTCAAGTTTTACAATTACACAGTTTATTAAATTTATCATTATATATTGAACACATACGTATCAGAGGGAAAAGAAAAGAAAAGTACCACTTCTTATCATAGAAGTAATCAAGATGGTGCATTTCAATCTGAAGATACTAGGTCTGAAGCTATTCAAATGCAACACATACAGGAATTAGCCAATAATAGCCTCCAATCTCCAGAAATTTTTCAACTTCAGGCGATGGCAGATAATTTTATTATCCAGAGAAAACCCGGAGATCAAGAACAAAAAAATGACAATTCTGGATTTAAAGAAAGTTGGTCAAAAGAAGAAAAAGCTTTTGTTTGGATTGAAGGAAGCAAAAAATTTAAGCGTAAAAACCCCGATAATACTAGCGATAAGTTGCCTGAAGAACTGTCATCTGGTGAAAAAAAAGAAGTTCCAAATGCTACCCTGACTAATTTTTCTTTTGATTCTGATATTAATATTTCTGACTTAAAATTAGAAACCATAGACCATACGGACTCACGGCAAATAACTCAGCTAAATCCAAAAGGTGATAAAATTAGAACTTTTTTACAAGATGAATGCAAACAAAGTTGGCACATAGCAACAAAAGAATTAAATAGAGATAGTATTACAGAAGATTCAGCAAAAATAGATAACCGCCGAAACATGTTGCGTAAAATATGGGAATATAGACAATGGCACCACAACTTTATTCTAAATAAAACTCAAAAAGCTCTTGGCGGCGATAGACTAACAGAATGGGCAGCAGCAGGAAGCACAACACTAACCTCAGATATTGATGTTAATTTAAAAGGAACAGATACTGAAGCGGCAGTTCAAAAGTTTAATGAAATCTTTATTGCTGATGGTTGGAACTATGAAGCAGGGATTGTTTATGATGTTAATGTTTATGCGCTAGACTTTATGCACAAGGAGGCAACTTTTGGTAAAGGAATGGTTGATAAAAAATCTCAAGGCATCATTGACGTTACCAAAGATATACATGGAAACGTGTTGACGAAAAAAGATACTGTAAAAGATAAAAAAATTATTGACAATACCACTTCCAAGACAGGCATAGTTGCAAAAGAAGGAGCAAGAAAAGGAAGAGCCGAAGGCGGGTTTGATGGTTCTAATGTAAATATTATTGAAGCAGATAAAAAAGATCAAGATATTTGGACACATGTTAAAACTAGATTATACATGTCTAAGTCTGAATGGGATTCACATGCTAAGACTATTGGTTTAGATGATACTACTAAAATGAAGATAGAAGAGCGCTTTGAAACCTACTCTAAGACATTACAAGATAGAATGCTTAAGGATTCTCCATCTACAACAGTTGAAGTAGAGGAGGGGAATGCTGTTTTGGCTGTTGAGGCTTTAAAATCTTTTTCCAAAAAAGCTACAGCCAATGAACAAGAGATGGATGAGGATATCTTAGAGGCTAAATCTTCAAATTTAATGATGGCTTCAAGTAATCGAATCTATGAGGAAAAATTAGTTATTATAAATGCTCTCCGTCAAATACTAAAAGGCCAAGTTAAACAATATGATGGTATCCTAAATAGTAATCGAATACCTCTAACAGATTCTCTTCAACAAGAACTTGATCTAATTAATCTAGATATTGAATCAAACTTACAATTATTACGAAATATGCTAGCAGAAGCAGCATTATTTTCTAATGAAGCCTATATAACTGATGGAGCAGTGAATCATGCTGTTGTTGGAACACAAGTAGGGATGGCCGTAAAATTAAAAAATTCTGAATCTAAAAATGCAGTTGTAGAAAATTTAGCAGATTCTCTAAAAGAAATAAGCCGTCATGGAGATACTATTGGTGAGGCTGCCTTTAAATCAGGCAAGTACTTATTCCGTATGGCTGATGCAGCATTGAATATGGGGTTCAGTGAGAAAAATATAAATGATATATATAATAGTGCAGTAAAAATATCTGATACTATTAAAGGAGATAGTAGTTTGTCTGGAGAAGAACAAAAAACAGAGAGTGCCGCAGCAATACAACAAATAGCTGGATGGGAAGGCGTTAATTCAGCAGATGAGTTAAAAGCTAAAGTTAAAGAAGTTGCACAAGAAATTATTATTTGGTATAATAAAAAAGACGCAGCCTTTAGTGGTCAAGACAGCAATGCAGTTGGAACAAATAAACCAAAAGAGAAATAGTTATCTGACTATTAAAAAAGTTAAAGATAAGATGTTAAACGAGTTATTAAATAACATTAATAAAAAGAGATTTGAAACATAATATTATTCTTAGAAACCTCCCCAAAGAAAAAATTCAAATAGACATTTGGCCTTTTGAAATTCAAGGTGGTTTTAGAGGGTTTCAACAAGTACCAAATGGATTACATTATATTGCAGTTTTATTTAACAACATATATCCTGGTTTTTGGTGTTTTATAGAGGGTGCTACTGTTGTTAAATCGTTTAACTTAGAAAAGTCTCAATTTATTGATGCAGATAATGAAACCACTATTACTTCTCAAGCACTAGCAGATAGTGGGGCTATGAATAAAGACCTGATTGTTTTACCAAAAGCTTCAGAACTACAATGGTACAGATTAACATCTCATATTAGCCCTAAGAATTATGACCAGATTGTAAATTTAACCCCTTCTTCAATCTCAACTAATATAAATGATAAAGAAGTTATAGCTGCCTACCAAATGGCTTTCTTAAAGGTAATCGTTTGCCAACCAGAATTGCTAGAACCATATAAAATGCAACTATGGAAAGAGTGGATTCAAGCTTTTTATCAAGCAAACCAAACAACAATTCAAAATCGGATTACTTTGTTTCCTATAATCATAGATTTATTGATACTTCATCAAGAATTGATGCCAAAGGCATATGATTCAGAATTAGTTTTTATAAAAAAAGAAGCCAAAAGTTTTATACATAAACTTGAAACAATTGACAATTCTTTGCTATCACAAAAAGCAAAACAATATCAGTTTTTTATTCATTAAAGAATATTTTATTAATAAGCGTCATATTTTTTTATTGCTTCCTCACACGATATAGTTCCATTTGCAATTGCCCTTAAACTTTCCGAATGAATTAATAAGCTATTAGATGTTAGTTTTAGCGAATAAATTATGCTAGTAACATCTAATTTTTTTGCTGGGTTATCTATAAATACTGAGCGCATAAATAAACTTCCATCATCAACTACGAAAGAATTAATAGCATCATTACTATTTGCAAAATTAATGTAAGATAATAGTTCTCTATCTAAAGTGTTTACTTCTTCAATTATTGTCGAATAAATCTGAAGCAACAACATTGGATTATCATTCGTTAATTCTAATAGAATGTAGTTGACACAAACAATAGGGCAATCTACTATTTTAAGTTGAATCATGTAAGATTCAAAATCAGGCGGCCCAAAAAAATCGTAATCTAATTTTGTATTCAATAAAATATGTTTAGCCAACTCCTTTAACCTCGTTTTGTGGTAATTTTCTATGTTTTGGTCAAGACTCATAACCTTATCTAGTTTTTAGTTTATCTATAAGATATTTCACAATATCATTTCCAGATCTATTAGCGCTAATGTATGCTTTAATTGTATCAACATTCGCCCCCGAAGCATTTATTTTATTTTCTACAGCATTATAAGAGATTTGGTTTAATTCTTTGGAACTTTCATATCTTTTTATATCCTTTTCATAATTGGCATTTTTTACAGGGTCCATTAATTCCCTACTTGATAGAGTTTGAGGTTTTGACGGAATATTGGCTCTATTTTCATCGTGTTTTATGATTGAATCTAATATTAACTTTGAAGAGGCAAAGTAATGAGCTTCTTTAGATTTAGAGCTCTTTAGTAAATCCATATTGTCTAGAGATGATGCTCCAAAATTATAAAAATGTTTACCTCCGCCACCGCTTTCAAAAGTTTCTTCGCCAGAATCTCGACTACCTTGCTTGACAGCCTTTCCAACTTTTCTTGCGCCTTTAAAAGCTGCGTTTCCGGCCTTTAAGCCCCCTCCAACTGCGGCACCAGCACCACTTAATACTGCTATATCAGCAGCTAAATCAAGAATATCAGTAAAAAGTCCAATGCTCGCCTCTTTCTGGCGCTTTACTTTAATTTCAGAGAGGTGATTTATTAAAGTTTGGTCATCAATTATTTCATCAAGCATTTCCTTTGTAATTCCACAAGGTGCCAAACCTAGATCATTATAAAGTTCATTAAAACCAACCTCACCCTCTAAAAGACTATTACTTTTCAGGCTATTAATCTTATTATAATTACTAGGGAATCGTTTAATTAATCTTTCTTTTAAAGCCTGATTTCCGGATTCTTGAGCTTCCTTGAATTTATCAAATAAACCAGGATTATCTCTTTCTAATTGTCGTTTTTCAGCAGCAGCCTTTATTTGTAAATGAAAATCTGAATCATTCATTTTCGATTTTGCTAGTGGTAACTTATCCTCTGAAACCTTACTCAAAATGTAACTTTTATGTGATGTTTCTGCTACTGACTGAGTTTTTAAATTACGGTTTCGAACTAAAGATAAAACTCTATTAGCCATTGAAATAAAAGTCATAGCAATTCCAATACCTGGAATTGAGGCAGCGACACCGCCACTTATTAAACTTCCAAATGCTTTTTGAGCCTCATTTATTTTTGTCATAACGGCTTGAGCAGTTGACAATGTACCATTTAAAACAATCAGTGCAGCTTCTTTTTTAGCATCAGAAGTATTACCCCCCTGATCATTAATTAATTTGTATTTGTCATAGGCACCCTTAAGATCTTTAATAATCTGCATTCCCTCTTTTAGGTTTTTAAAGAGTCCTCCAGTAAATTCAGAAATTTTTGCAGTATTATCAGCGGCAGCATTTGAACCTCCATCAACAGCATTAGCTATTTTAGCAGAGGTTGAAGTTGTATTTGCAAGCATTTCAGCGGTGCTAGTCGCAGCTTCAAATTTATCAAAATTATCATCAGACTTAAATTTTTTGATAATGGAAGGGACACGGGCAAAACCAATTAAGGTGCTGATACTACTTGTTACAGCATCCTTTGTGGCTTCTTCGCCTTTTAGTTTAGCTATTTTGTTTTTAGCTTTTTCATTTAAATCCTTTTCTTTAGCCTCTTTAACATTTAATGCTTTACCTTTTTCATCTTTAATTCCTTCATATTTATCATCTGATTTTGCTTTGATGTGACCGTTGTTAATCAACCATTTTTGCTGTTCAGCATCACTTCTTTGTACTTTATTATCCCATATATCAGCACCTTCATCTCTCCACTCAAGGTTATCACTAGTTAATTCAGCAGATCCGTGCAAAATCTTTCCAGAAGAATCTTTCTCTTTTATTGCTTCATCTTTAATAGCGCCATCTACTCCGTCCCATGCACCAAATTGCTCATTTGTTTCAAGAATTGTAGTTTCAAGAATTCCCTCGTCAGCACCATTAAGATAAGTATCGTCAGAGTCTAAATTACCTAAGGTATTATCATCAGTTTCTTTTTGACCTTGGTATCCTTCCTTATTCTTATGGAAACCTGATTTGCTTGCAGGTGTTGCTGCTGTTGGAGCAGGTGTTGCTGGAGTAGCTGTTACTGGGACAGGTGTTGCTGCTGTTGGAGCAGGTGTTGCTGGAGTAGCTGTTGCTGGGACAGGTGTTGCTGCTGTTGGAGCAGGTGTTGCTGGAGCAGCTGTTGCTGCTGTTGGAGCAGGTGTTGCTGCTGTTGGAGCAGGTCTTGCTAATTTTCTTGCTTCTCTTATCCTCTTCATAGCAGCTAATTTTGAAGCAGCACCTTTAGAGGCCTTTGTCGCTGGTGCTGTTGGAGCAGGTGTTGCTGCTGCTGGAGCTGGTCTTGCTAATTTTCTTGCTTCTCTTATCCTCTTCATAGCAGCTAATTTTGAAG
>CAJXSU010000044.1 GCA_913061465.1 uncultured Flavobacterium sp. | reverse complement strand
TTCCTAAAAAAGCTGATTTAATATTTGATTTAGAACTTTTAAAAGTAGGAAAATAGTTTGTTAGATAGACTTCTACAAATTGACACAGAATTACTCATTTTCCTTAACAATTTAGGAAGCGAACAATGGGATGGCTTTTGGTTAGCATTGACTAATCAATTTCACTGGTCTCCATTGTTTGCTTTACTTTTATTTTTAATTTTTAAAAAATTTGGATGGAAAAATGGAGGCTTAATACTTTTATTTTTAGTAGTACTAATTACTTTTTCTGATCAGTTTACAAACTTTATAAAGAATACTTTTGAACGTTTAAGACCGTGTAATACAGAAGGGGTGCTTCAACAAATTCGTGAGTTTAATTACAAACCTACCAGTTATAGTTTTTATTCTGGGCATGCTGCATCATCAACGACTTTTAGCTTCTTTGTGATCTTGCTATTAAAGAAACATTATAAGTATATTGGTTTTTTAGTGATATTTCCGTTACTTTTTGGGTATAGCCGTATCTATTTAGGGGTTCATTATCCAGTAGATATATTAGCTGGATATTTAGCTGGTTTATTTTTTGGGTATTTATTTTATGTACTTCAGAAAAAACTAAGATTAACATCAAGGTTTCGCTAAAACCTCACTCATAAATCACTGCAATTTATTTTTTATTATTATAGTATAAATATTTAGTGCTATGATAATATGATGTTATAAGACTGTCCATTTTAGATACCACAAGTGGGTATGTATTGCTAACATCTGTTTTTTCTACATCCGATAGTTTATATAAACTTGTTGAATTATTATAGTTTGTTTTTGTGTAATAAAAATCATTTTGAATTAAACCAAGACCAGGCTCACCATTAATTTTCAAATATAGAAAACCAAAAGAATCTGTATTTAAAGTGTCTAATGCGTTAGATCCTAAAGTATAATTAGTATGGTCTGATTTAGCAATGGTAGCAAGAGTTGGAAATAAATCTGCTAGTTTTGCAGTGTTGCTAATTTTTTGAGGTTTAAGAAATTTAGGCGCATGAATAAACAAGGGTACATGATGTACTTGAATTCCTAAATCAAATTCTTTTTTAAATGTTTTTGTTTGATTCATAGAAGTGTTATGATCTCCAAAAAAAGCAAAAACGGTATTCTCATAATAACCAGACTCTTTAGCTCTTCTTAAAAAAACGTGTACGTTAAAATCTAAATAGCGTAAAGCATTGAGCTGAGCCAAAGAAATAAAGCCAGATTCTTTTAAGGTAATTTCATCAATATCTTCTTTTGTAAGAGGGCGATATGTTTCTTTTTTTTCTGGAACAGAAAAAGGCCTGTGATTTGTTGCTGTTTGAATATAAGCAACAAAGGGTTCATTTGTAGCATGAAGGTCTCTTAAAACCTTATTAGACTCTTTAAAAAGATCATAATCATCTATTCCCCAAACATCTGCTCTGTCTTCAGATACATAACTTCCTTCTTCATAAATTTTTAAATCATTGATATTAGATTGAAAAACTCCTCTAATATTTGCCCAATTAGCACTACCACCTAGAAAATACAATTTTTTATAGCCATCAAACTGATCAAATATAATTCTTTGATCTATGGCTCTTAAGTTTCTAGATGCAGTCTTTTGATTGTCTATATCTGCTAGTCCTGTAATGCTAGAAAAAACACTTGCAGCTGTTCCGGGTTTGTGTACATAAAAGTTCTCAAAATAAGCACTTTCATTAATAATTTGGTCAATATTTGAGGTAGCTTTAGCTACATTTCCTTCACTTCCCAAACCAACAACCCCAACAGATTCTAACATCACTATAACTAGGTTGGGTTTTTTGGCATAGATACTATCAAAAGTAATTTTTCTTTCAAATAATAATGAATCTTTAGGGATATTTAAGTAGGATGCAATTACAGGAAAATATGCTTTGGTAAGCTTTTCATCTGCACCATCATTTCTAAAGGCAAAACTATCAAAGAAATTTAAAACAGGATTTAATGCAAATTGATTAACCGTATTGTTTTTTGAAAAAAAAGCTTCACTCCATCTTAAAGGATAGTGAGTAATACTTCCATATACACCAAATGAAAGTAATAGAAAAGTACTAATAAAATAGACAGCTTTTATCTTTTTAGAAAGATAAGGCATTTCTTTAGTGACCATTTTATCAAACAATTTACGACCCAAGAAACGGACCAATAATACTAGGATAAACAAACCAATGATCCCTTTATAAACAGGGTACGTCTCTATTAATAACTGTGTAGATATTTTTAAGTTAGATAAAAAACGAAGCGAAGTGGCATCTAACCGAGTGAATAAATAACTGTAATACCCAATATCAGTAAGATAGAAAATAGTCAGAGATACGTATATGATTATATGATATATTGTGGCAACTATTCTAAAAACAGTTTTCTTAAAGAACAAATAGTTAGCCGAAAGAATAATAACTGAAAGAGGAAAGTAGCTTAGAATAGCTAGCTTTAAATCAAACCGGAGACCATAGCTAAAAGCAATCATCACATCTTTTTGAGATGCTGCATCAAAATTGGCAACATAAAAATAGAAAATAAGTCTAAAAATAAATAGGTATGTAAATAAAAACCCAACATTTAATAAGATATATCTAATATAATTAGGGATTTTTTTAATCATGATAAAATTTTGAAGGTAAATTTATAAAAACGTTTTAATTAATTAACTATTTTAAAATTGTTTAGTGAACTCACTTTTACCAAATCCATTTTTTGAGAAGTTTTTATTCCTATACCAACTGTAGAAAATTCATTGATATCATAAATTAATGAACCATCTAATTCTAAAGAAAATATTTCCTCACTAGATGCTTTTATTATTGAAGTATTTATTTTTGAAGGGATGCTATATTTTTCATTCCCTTTATTATTTTGAAAAGCAACTAGTACTTCTATATCATTTAGATTAATATCAAACTTATACGGGTTTTTTACGATAACATCATACAATTTTTTTGTGGAAGTATTAAACACAATGTTTGATGAATTAACAAAGTCTATTTCAATATCAAAGAAAGATTTATAATCATTTATAAAGGAAATAAAAATGGAGTCTTTTCCAGAGCTTTTCATTTTAATTGTTGAATATTCTTTAGATATTCTTGTAATATAAGCGATAGAATCTGATATATAAACATCGTTATTTGGGATAAAGCCATATTGGTTTTTCCTCCCTAAGTAATTTTTCTGATAATGTGTCTTTTCTTTCGTATAAAACCAATAGATAGAAGCATTTTGGAAACTGTTAATGAATAATTTATCGGAACCTTTAGTAAGTTCTTTAACCTTAAGCGTCCATTGTTTATTTCCATGAAAGTCTAATTTAACTGGAATAATTCCTTCATTAGCAATTATAATTCTAACAAATAAAATAATACTAATATTAGCAATTGCTAGGTAGTTGAAAAGTTTTAGTTGTGTATTGTTTTCAACTAGGTAATTAAATGTTATTAAAATTAATGGCAACATAATAGGAGCTATCCATTGAGCCTGAACGTGACCTCTAAAAGAAGCAACTAAAAAGAAGATGAAAAACCCTGAAATAATATAATTTAACCCTTTATGAAAAAGATCATTACTTTTAATTCCTTTAAAAAATGCTTTATACATGATTATAAATGTAAAACCTAAGATTGCAATGGCATTTACAAAATGCATGAGTGTATATTCAAACGTATAAGTAGCCACAGAAGCTCTTTCGTACAGATGATATTTAACAGAAGGAAAATCATTTACATATTGCCAATGAATATGAGGTATGTACAATACTAGAGCTCCTAAACAAACCAACCAAATTTTATAGTCTTTTGCTAATTTCCAGTTAGACAGAAAGATAAAAAGTACAATTAAAATTCCTTGATATTTACTGTACATCATTCCAGTAATAGCGAGAGAGAGTAGTAGGTAACTTACTGTATTTCTTTGAGTTAAATATTCTTTATAAGACCATAGAAATAGCGCAAAAAAGAATAATAAAGGCGTGTCTGGAGTTGTAATAAAACCATAAACATTTAACAAAGCTGTAGAAAAAACAAGTACTATAAACAACCAAGTAAATTTTTTCTTTAAAGGATGGTCTATTGTAATCCAAACTAAATATATGAGTAAGCTAAAGGAAATTGATGAAAAGAATCGAACACCTAGTTCATCGGTAAATAAAAAATCACTGATGGTTACCCAGACTGCAACAAACGGAGGATGATCAAAAAAACCCCAGCTCATATATTGACTATACACCCAGTAATAGGCTTCATCTGGCAATAATTCAGTTGTACTTCCCTGAACTATATTTAAGATACATAATAAAAATATTGCTACAGGTAAAAGAAACTTGTGTTGCTTAAGTTTGTTCATTATAAGATTTTAATAATTTTTTTGCAGCGTTGAAGGGAGTTGTTTTTCCGCTCTTTAATAGTTCAATTTCTTGTTGCAAAGCAACAGAGATATATTTATTTTTAAAAAAGGAATCATGTAAGTTTTGTTGAATAGTAGTTTGTAGCCAAAAAGTATTCTGATTGTTTCTTTTAGCACTAAAAAACCCTTGTTCTTTTGCTAAAGAAATATATTGATCAATCATCTCTGATACAGCTCCAATACCTATATTCTCTATTGCGCTTGCAGTAAGAACTTTGGGTTGCCATCCGCTTTCTTTTGGTGGATATAAATGCAATGCTCTGCTAAACTCAACTTTTGCAATATGAGCATTTCTAATATTTTCTCCATCAGATTTATTAATGACAATAGCATCTGCCATTTCAATAATACCTCTTTTTATCCCTTGTAATTCATCACCAGCACCTGCAATCTTTAGCAGTAAAAAGAAATCTACCATAGAATGCACCATGGTTTCACTTTGGCCAACACCAACTGTTTCAATAATAATAGTATCAAAACCAGCAGCTTCACAAAGAATAATACTTTCTCTAGTTTTTTGTGCAACCCCCCCTAAAGATGAGCCAGAAGGAGAAGGCCTTATAAAAGCATTTTTATCATTTACCAATTCTTCCATTCTAGTTTTATCACCTAGAATACTACCCTTGTTAATAGAACTGCTAGGATCTACAGCTAATACGGCTACTTTTTTATGATTGCTTGTTAATTGCTTGCCAAATGCCTCTATGAAGGTGCTCTTCCCAACACCAGGAACACCTGTAATACCAATTCTAATTGATTTATTGGCGAAAGGAAGACATTGTTCTAAAATAGTATTCGCTTTTTCTTGATGTTTTTCATTTGTGCTCTCTATTAGTGTAATAGCTCTACTTAAATAACTAATGTTTCCAGCTAAAATCTCAGTAACAAATTTTTTAATAGAAGGAATTTTACTTCTATTTGATTTAATTATTTTCGCTGAAGATTTACTGGTAGTTTCTTGTTGAGAAACACCCTCTTTATGAAATAACGCTGAAGTCTGCTTTTTAGCCATATGTGGATGACGTAATTATTACGTAAATTTATAAATAAAAATGATGCAAACTGCATCAATGTAAAAAAGCATCTTTTCTTTTAGTAGACACTATTGTCTATTAAATAAAAAAGATAACATATAACTACCAAATTTCTTAGACACTTCCATTTCTGTATTCTTTATAAAGTACCTATCTTTAACCCATAAAAACTCTACTTTTTATGGAACTCTATAAAGAGAATCAATTAAAAATATACAATTCGCTTTCTAAAACTAAAGAAGCTTTTAAACCTGTTCACGATGGACATATAGGTATGTATGTCTGTGGGCCAACAGTTTACAGTAATGCACATCTAGGAAACTTAAGGACTTTTATGTTTTTCGACGTTGCTTTTCGTTACTTTTTACACTTAGGTTATAAAGTAAGATATGTTAGAAATATTACCGATGCTGGTCATTTAGAGAATGATGCAGATGAAGGTGAGGATAGAATTTCAAAAAAAGCACGTCTAGAAGAAATTGAACCTATGGAAGTTGTTCAACGTTACACTGTTGATTTTCATGATATTTTAAAAAAATATAACTTTCTTCCTCCAAGTATAGAGCCTACTGCCACTGGTCATATTGTAGAACAAATAGAAATGATAAAAGACATCATAGATAAGGGATTAGGATATGAAGTTAACGGTTCAGTATATTTTGATGTAATAGCTTACAATAAAAGCAATCATTACGGTATTTTATCAGGAAGAAAGATAGAGGATGCGATTCACAATACTAGAGTATTAGATGGTCAATCTGACAAAAGAAATCCACAAGATTTTGCATTGTGGAAAAAAGCTGATGATCGTCACATTATGCGATGGCCTTCTCCTTGGTCAGAAGGTTTCCCTGGATGGCATTTAGAATGTTCTGTCATGAGTTCTAAATATTTAGGCGATAAGTTTGACATTCATGGTGGTGGGCTAGATTTAAAATTTCCACATCATGAATGTGAAATTGCACAATCTAAAACCTGTTCTGGTCATGATCCAGTTAATTATTGGATGCACACTAACATGCTATTATTAAATGGTCAAAAGATGGCAAAATCCACTGGTAACTATATATTGCCAGATGAAATTTTAACAGGAGAAAATAAGATTTTAAGTAAAGCATTTTCGTCAAGTGTTGTTCGTTTTTTTAATATGCAAGCTAATTATAGAAGTATTTTGGATTTTTCTAGTGATGCTTTAGAGGCTTCAGAAAAAGGATATTTAAAATTGATGGAGGCTATAACTAGTTTAGCAAGTTTGTCTTCACAAAAATCCTCTTCAGTAAATATTCATCAATGGAAACAAAAGTGTTATGCTGCTATGAATGATGATTTTAATACGCCTGTACTAATATCTCATATTTTTGAAGGAGTTAAGTTCATCAATCAGATTAAAGAAGGGAAAGCCTCAATTACTTCTAATGATCTTGTGGATTTTGTTACTACAATGAATGCTTTCGTTTTTGACGTCCTTGGTTTACTTAATGATGTAAAAGATCAAGCTTCAGAGAAAATTGACGGGGTTGTATCATTATTAATAAAGTTAAGAAAAGAAGCTAGAGAAAATAAAGATTGGGACTTATCTGATCAAATTAGAGACGAATTATTAGCTATTGGAATTCAACTTAAAGATGGGAGAGAGGGAACAACCTATTCAATAAGTTGACTTAAGTAATTATAAAAAAACAAAAAAAGCTAATCTTTGAAATTAAGAAGTATATTTATTTATCCATTTGTGTTATTAGTCAGATTTTATCAACTTGCTATTTCACCGTATACACCATCTACTTGTAGATATGAGCCTAGTTGTTCACAATATACAATTGAAGCCCTTAAAAAAAGAGGTCTATTAGTTGGCTTTTGGCTATCCTTAAAGCGTATCTTTAGTTGTCATCCATGGGGTGGGAGCGGTTATGATCCCGTTCCAAAAAAATAATAAATAATGATTTCTAAAATTTTTTAAAAATAAATAAATAAAATTAAATATGAATTTTTTATCAATTACTTGGGATCCTTCTTTAGGAATAGATTTAGGTTTTTTTACTATACGTTGGTATAGTTTAATGTTTGTTGCAGCCTTTATTATGGGGCTTCGTTTAATGAAGAAAATTTATATAGAGGAGAAAATAAATTTAGAAAAACTAGATACACTTTTCATGTATACTTTCATAGCTATGCTAGTAGGAATGAGATTTGGTGAGGTGTTTTTTTACTCTTGGGATTATTATAAAAATAATCTTCTTGAAATTATTTTGCCCATTAAACGAGCAGCAGGAGAGACAGCTATATTTGGTTTAATAGAAGGATGGAAATTTACCGGATATACAGGTTTTGCTAGTCATGGTGCAGCTATAGCTATTATTTTATCGATGTATTGGTATAGTAGAAAACACCTAAACAAATCGCTACTTTTTATTTTGGATAGAATGTCAATTGTTTGTGCTTTAGGTGCAGCTTTTGTTAGAATTGGAAATTTCTTTAATTCAGAAATTTATGGAAAACCAACAGGGTCTAATTTAGGTGTTATCTTTAAAAACTCAGATGCTGAAATGTTACCTAGACATCCTACACAACTTTATGAAGCATTGTGTTATTTGTTTTTGTTTTTTATTTTATGGAAATTTTATTGGAAAACAAATAAAAAGGAAAAGACAGGGTTTTTATTTGGTCTGTTTATGATAGGTTTATGGTCTGCTAGATTTTTTATTGAATTTTTTAAAGAAGCTCAAATAGACGGAAGAGAAGATTGGATCTTTAGTTTAAATACTGGTCAAGTTTTAAGCATTCCATTGATTCTAATAGGCTTGTGGTTAGTATTGCGAAGTCCTAAAACTACTTTATAATTATATATATTTTCTTAAAAAGAATAAAAAAAACCACGATGTAAATCATGGTTTTTTGTTGTTATAGAGCAAGATTATATTACCCTTTAATTTTATTTTTAAATTTATTAAACTTAGATTTTTGTTGTATCGGAAAACTATTGTTAGAGGTATCTACATCTGCAGTTTCTAAATCAGGATCTATGATGATACTCATAATTTCTTTATCTGACTTTACTACCTTTGTAATCTCTTTGTCATTGTATCTCCATATTTGAGCTGGATATACTTTTCTTTCTTTTGTACCATCTTTGTAAGTATACTCTGCAATAATTGGCATTACTAATCCACCAGGCTTGTTGAATGTAATTTCATAAAAAAAGTTTGAATCTGCTTTTTTTACATTTTCTGATGAAAAAGTTAATCCCTCTGATGTATCTTCAATGAAATTTACTTCTTTATCAGTATCTTGTTTAAAGAACTTTTTAACACCTTTTATTCCTATATCAGTTACATCCGTAGTATAAAACCACCCTCTCCAAAACCAATCTAAGTCCATCGCAGAGGCGTCTTCCATAGATCTAAAGAAATCTGCAGGAGTAGGATGCTTGAACATCCATCTTTGTGAATAGGTTCTAAACGCATGGTCAAATAATTCAGGTCCCATGATGGTTTCACGAAGTATCCAAAGTGCTGTAGCAGGTTTACCATAGGCATTGTTACCAAAGCTATATACATTATCTCCCTTAGACATGATAGGTGCAATTTTAGATTGATTACCATCCATGTAAGACACGATGTTTTTAGGCAACCCCCTTCTTAGTGGAAAATTTGGATCATAATCTAATTCAGCCAACATTTCAACATATGAATTTAATCCCTCATCCATCCATGTCCATTGACGTTCGTCCGAGTTTACAATCATAGGAAAGAAATTATGACCAACTTCATGAATAGTTACTTTAATCATTAAGTATTTCATTCGGTCTGAATAACTACCGTCAGGTAAATCAGGTCTTCCTGGATTAAAGGCCATTTGTGGATATTCCATTCCCATTTGTCCATCAACAGAAACAGCTTTGTGATAAGGATAGTCGAATGTATATTTTGAATAGGTTTTTAAAGTTTGAGCAGTTGCTAGGGTAGAGTGGTCTCCATATAAAGGATTGGCTTCTTTTGAATACAGTGAATAAGCCATTACTGATCGTCCGTTTATATCAACTGCCATCCCATCCCATATAAACTTTCTGGAGGTTGCAAAAGCATAGTCACGAACATTTTCAGCATAATATTTCCAGGTTTTGGTTTTTTGTGATCGTTTCTTTTCCGCACTAATAGCCTCTTCCTGTGTGTGAATTAAAACAGGTTTGTCATATGTGTTTTTAGCCTCTTGAAGACGTTTTTGTTGTTTTTTTGATAGTACGTCTTTCTCATTCTGAAGAATACCAGTAGCTTGCATTACGTGGTCTGATGGAACTGTAATATCTACAGTAAAATCACCAAATTCTAAAGCAAATTCACTTCGGCCCCAAAATTGATCGTTTTGCCAACCTTCTACATTATCGTATACACATAATCTTGGGTAAAACTGAGCGATAACATAATTATTATTTCCATCCTCAGGAAAATGTTCATAGCCTGATCTTCCTCTATTTACTCTATGATTATTTATGTTGTACCACCAAGATATTTTAAATTCGAATCTCTCTCCAGATGCTAAGGGTTTTTCTAGATTAATACGCATCATAGTTTGATTTATAGTGTGTGATAAATCACTGCCATCAATATTTTTTACACTCATAATATTGAATCCTCCATCAAAAGGCTCACTAAACATTGCATTGTACCAACGTTTGTTTAATTTTTCAGGAATTTTACTACTAGGGGTAATATCAGGAGTTTTAGAATCTTTAGCTCTAACATTTTGATCTAATTGTACCCATAAGTATTTTAATGTATCATCAGAATTATTTTGATAGGTTATAGTTTCGTTACCAGTAATTTTTTGTTTATCATCATCAAGAATAATACTCATGACATAATCTACTTTCTGTTGGCTATAATTTATGCCAGGGGCACCAGAGGCTGTTCGTTGACTATTAGGTGTTGCTAATACATCTTTAAGTTGTCTAAACTTATTTTGATTATTATGACCCTTTTGAGTTTTTGTTGTTCTTTCTTGTGCTTGTATCATGGGAGATAAAAACAATATTGAAAGTATAAGGGTTGTTATTTTATTCATAATTAAAATTTAAGTTGTTAAATGTTATAATATTTATCCTTTTAATTTTTTTCTAAATTTATTAAATTTAGAATTGTCTTTCTTTGGCCAACTATTATTAGAGGTGTCAATATCTGCTGTTTCCAAATCGGGATCTATAGTAATTTTTTTTATCTCCTTTGCAGTTTTGAAAACTTTTGAAACCTCTTTGTCGTTATATCTCCATATTTGAGCGGGAAAATTATGACGTTCTTTCGTTCCGTCTTTATATTCCAACTCTACTATAATTGGCATCACCAAGCCCCCTGGTTTTTCAAAAGTTACCTCGTAAAAGTAATTTGGAATTTCTTTCATCAACGATTTTTCTTTATCTGACATTGAAGCTATATGGTCTTTAATTAAAGGTATTTCTGATGCAATTAGACTAGTGTTAACTTCGCCCTTTTGTTCTTCTTTAAAATACACAAGTTTTCCTTCATAATCGGCTAGATCCATACTATATCTTTTTGCCATTTTTTTAGCTTCTTCTGTAGGTTGATCAGTCAAGTAGAACTTTTTAACTTCTTTTAAAGCTATATCATTGTAATCTGTAGTATAAAACCAACCTCTCCAAAACCAATCTAAGTCCATTGCTGAAGCATCTTCCATGGTTCTGAAAAAATCTGCAGGGCTAGGGTGCTTAAACATCCATCTTTGAGAATATGTTCTAAATGCGTAATCAAATAACTCTGGCCCCATTATCGTTTGCCTAAGCATATAAAGTCCAGCAGCAGGTTTGGTGTAAGCATTTGGACCAAAATTTTTAACATAATCTCCCTGTGACATTATTGGTGAAAGATTATTTTGATTTATACTCATGTAACCCACGATATCTTTGGGGAGATTGCCGGTATAAAAATTTGGATCATAATCTAATTCAGCTAATATTTCAACAAATGAATTAATACCTTCATCCATCCAAGTCCATTGGCGTTCATCAGAATTAACAATCATCGGAAAAAAATTATGACCTACTTCGTGGGTAATAACACCAATCATTCCTCTCTTAGTTCTTTCAGAGTATGTGCCATCTGCATTAGGGCGTCCATAATTAAAACAAATCATTGGGTATTCCATACCTTGTCTATCTGCATGAACAGAGATGGCTTTACTATACGGGTAATCAAAAGTCATTTTTGAGTATTCCTCAAGGGTATTAGCTACGACTCTGGTAGAGTGTTCTTCCCAAAGTGGATTACCTTCTTTTGGATACAATGAAACAGCCATTACAGTTTTACCATTTATGTTAACAGCCATGGCATCCCAAATATATTTTCTTGAAGAAGCAAATGCAAAATCACGAACATTTTTGGCATTAAAATGCCATGTTTTAGTTTTTTTAGACCTTTCTTTTTCAGCCAATTCAGCTTCATCTTGAGTTACAATAAAAACTGGATCTTTGAATGATGTTTTAGCTTTATCAAAACGTTTTAATTGTTCTTTTGTTAGTACTTTCTTCTCATTTAATAATTCACCTGTTGCATCAAGAATATGATCTGCTGGGACTGTTATTTTTACATCATAATCTCCAAATTCTAATGCCCATTCACTTCTTCCCCAGAATTGCATATTTTGCCAACCTTCCACATTATCATAAACAGCTAATCTTGGAAAAAATTGAGCAATAGTATAATTTTTATTTCCATCTTCAAATAATTCAAATCCAGATCTTCCTCCGTCTGTAACTGAATTATTAATTAAATAATTCCATTTAATATTAAAATGAAAAGTTCCACCAGGAGTAAGGGGTTGAGGTAAATTAATTCTCATCATAGTCCTATTTACAGTGTAAGAAAGCTCATTCCCATTTATATTTTTCACTTCTTCAATTTTAAATCCAAAATCTGCAGGTTTTAAAATATTATTTTTTGTGAATGTTTTTGGTCCATTGTAAGGATTATTTCCTAATTTTTCTGAGTTAGCTAATGGTGTTTTAGAGTCTGGTGATCTCATATTTTGATCTAATTGAACCCATAAATACTCTAAATAATCTTTAGAATTATTTTTGTAAGTAATAGATTCGTCACCGAAAATTCTATTTGTTTTCTCATCTAAAACAATATCCATTTTATAATCGACTTTTTGTTGAGTATACTCATAACCAGGAGCTCCTGAAGCAGTTCTTCTGTTATTAGGTGTCGGTAATACATCTTTGAGTTGCCTAAACTTATTTTGGTCAGTGTGCCCTTTGATTTGTTTTTTATCTGAATTTTGAGCAATTGTAGCCGACATAACAAATAAAAAGCTGAAAGCTAGAGATACTATTTTTTTCATGTGATTTTATTTTTTAAATTTTTGTTGAAATTAATAAACTAGAGTAAATAAATTAAAGTATTTGTTAAAAATTTAACAAAGCTTTATTAGTATTTTTTGATAAAATTTTACTCTGTCTTTCAGAACCATTTTTAAACTTTACAATATTTTGTTGTTGATCAAAATAGGTAGTAAGGATTGTGTTAAATACTTCCAGCGATATCGGTCTGTCCTTAACTTTTACTTCCAAGTAAAAATAGACTAAATCTCCTTCATATTCTTTCCCAATAAAGGTGTAATCAGCAAGTTCATTATTTATTGAAAACCTTAAATTTTCTCTCAGATATTTCTGGAAATAAGAATTAACATCTTCTAATTCTTTTTTTGTAGTAAGTCTTAAGTCGACATCATACTCTTTGTTGATCGCTAATTCAATGTCATCCATGAATACATTAATGATAATCTCTAAACTATCTTGATTCTTATTGTATTCTATTTGTGTTAAGCTTAAGTAATATTTATGAGAGGTAAAAGCTAATGTAAATAGTAAAAATATGCTCGCAATTTTTTTCATTAACAAAATAAAATAATGATATTAAACTTAATCTTCTTTTTCATTTATGAGAAGTAAATAAGTAATACTCTCTTTTTTCAGCAGGTTAATCAATTCTATTTTTCTATTTTCTTTAAATAAATTTTCTATTCCTAGTGGGTTACAATATTCTAAAAAACTGTAATATTTTCCTGTGGGAATTTTAAGGTCATTTTCAAAAAAAGTTTCTCCAAATTCGCTTAATAACATTTTAGGAAATTTTTCTCTAAAATTGATATCTCTTCTTAATGCCCAAAGCTTTTCTGAATATTTGAAAGGGATTGATACTCCACCACCAGCTCCCGCAAACATAGCTATAGGATCAACATTATTCATAGGCGGCCTTACTCTTTGATCTATATAATCACCATTGTAGATGATATTCATATTTACTCCTGAAAAATTCATAGTTTTTTTTAATGCCTCAGCTCTTCTATCCTCTGGAGTTTTTTTTAAGTCAAGTGATAAAAAACCATCCAAGTCATTTCTTCTGAGCACTACTTCATCTAATTCATATGTAGAGCTTATCATAAAAACATCTAAAACTTCAGATCTGTATACAAAATTATTAATTATACGATATATTGTTTTGTGTTGCACAGAGGAATACTGTAAAGTATCTCCAATAGAAACAATAATTTTGTAGTCTCCAAAATCATTTGAAAAAGTTCCTATATTCGTTTTTAAATTAATAATATTCGCATTTTTAACAACACTGCTAGAATCTTTAAGTTTTCCATAGAGCCAAAATTTATCTTTTTGGGCTAGTAGGGTAGTACTATAAATAATTAAAATAATTAGAGATAATTTAGTCTTCAAGTCAGGTAGATTTGTTACACTATAAAAGTACAATTTAATTTTTTATGGTAAACTACTTTTGTTTTAATACAATTAAAAATTTAAGGCTTTCATCTTCTAATAATTTAATGAGATCAAGCCTTTTGTTTTCTTTATATAATTCTTCAATGTTAAATTGAGAACAGTACTCTAAAAATGGTATAATTTGATTGTTATCAATGTTCAGTTCTTCAAAAAAACTATTTCCAAAATCAGTTAATAATTTATTTTTTAAAAGCTCATTTGATTCTTTTGTGGATAATTTCTTCATCTTTTTTTTTGGAATTAAGCTAAAGATACCATTAACAATACCCATCAAATTAGCTCCATTAAAAGATCTTGAGGGATCTGTATTTCTCATACTTATTTCTGCAAGTTTACTGTGTTTTATACTCGGTTTATTTAAAATACCTTTTTGTGATTCTCTAGAGATATTTTCAATAATATTGCTTAATTTTCTACCTTTTAAGGCTATAGTGTCCTTAGGAACTTTTTTTCGATCTATTCTTAAATCACCAATTAAATCATGCTTTTTTACTATAACTTCATTTAAAACATAGTTCTTGTTCTTTAAAATAAGCTTTAATTTTTTACTGAAAAATATTCTATCAGTAATAATCTTTTTGATTGTTTCAAATTGTACAGAAGTAAATTCTAAGGTGTCTCCTAAGGAAACTGTAATCCGATATTGTCCATAATCATTAGAATATGTTCCCTTTAACGTATTTAGATTTATAACGTGTACATCTTTAATTAAGTTTAATGAATCCCTTACCATTCCTTGCAGAAATATATTACTTTTCTGAGCGAATAGTTGAGATGAACAGGTCAATAATATGATTAAAATTAATTTTTTTTTCACTTTTTATTAATTATTTATACAAGGTAAATATTCAAAGTCTAAATTTCCATACAGAATCCAATAATTTTTTGTTAATTAACAAATGCATTATGTATTTTTGAAATTATGAAGAAACTTCTTATCGCAAGCTCATCAACAATTCATGGTAGTGATTTTTTAGAATATTTATCACCTACATTAATTTCTTTTTTTGAGGGTGTGTCTTCGCTAGTTTTTATCCCCTATGCTAGGCCAAGTGGAATTTCTTATGATGAATATACTTCTAGAGTTGTTCTTTTCTTTAATACCATTGGAATTCATGTAACTGGAATCCATGAGTTTGAATCTCCCATAGAAGCCCTGAAAAAAGCAGAGGCTATTTTTACTGGTGGAGGTAACACTTTTGAATTAGTAAATCAATTGTATAAACAGAATCTTTTTTCAATTCTTTCTGAGGTTTTAAATAATGGAACTCCTTATTTGGGGACTAGTGCAGGAAGTAATATTTGCGGTATTTCCATGATGAACACAAATGACATGCCTATCGTATATCCTCCTAGCTTTCTAACGCTTGGAATTATTCCCTTTAATATCAATGCTCACTATATAGAACCAATTAAAGACTCCAAGCACATGGGAGAAACTAGAGAGACAAGAATTAAAGAATATCATTTTTTTAACCAAACACCAGTCTTAGGCTTACGCGAAGGAAGTTGGTTGGAAGTAGATGATAAGGTAATAACTTTAAAAGGTAGTTTTTCTGGTAAATGGTTTGAAAAGGATAAAAATCCAATAGATATCCCAGTAAATTCAATTTTATAATAATTGTTTTTAATAAGATACGTAATCTATAATTTCAAGACCATATCCAATCATTCCAACTCGCTTAGTCTGTTTTGTATTGGTCATTAGCTTAATTTTACTAATATTAAGATCATGTAAAATCTGTGCTCCAATTCCAAAATCTTTATTGTCCATAGCCATCATTGGTGCTTTCATAATACCGTTAGCTTGGTTTTCCTTTAGAACATGTAAACGATTCAATAAGTTTTGAGATTGATTTTGCTGATTTATAAACAATATAGCGCCCTTACCACTTTCATTAATGGTTTGAAACATTTGATCAAGTTTCTTATCAGCATTATTGGTTAGAGTTCCTAAAATATCGTTATTAATTAAGGTTGAGTTAACTCTTGTTAACACTTCTTCATCAGCATCCCACACACCCTTGGTTAGTGCAATATGAATCTGATTGTTTGTTGTCTGCTGGTAAGCTCTTAACCGAAAATCGCCAAATCTAGTTTTAATAGTATAATCCTCTTTTTTTTCAATTAATGAATCATGTTCCATTCTGTAGGCAACCAAGTCTTCAATAGAGACAATTTTTATATCAAATTTTTTTGCAACACCAATTAATTGAGGCAGACGAGCCATACTACCATCTTCATTCATTATTTCAACAATTAATCCCGCAGGCTTTAGATTTGCTAAACGAGCAAAATCTATGGCAGCTTCGGTATGACCAGTTCTTCTTAATACACCACCTTCTTTTGCTTTTAATGGAAATATATGCCCAGGTCTTGCTAAGTCAAAAGATTTTGTATTGTTGTCAATTAATGCTTTTACAGTTGCGGACCTATCTGAAGCAGATATACCTGTAGTTACTCCTTTACCTCGCAAATCAACAGATACAGTAAATGCAGTTTCCATAGGATCAGTATTGTTAGAAACCATCATTCCTAACTCTAATTCTTTACACCGTAATTCAGTTAAGGGGGCACAAATTAAACCCCGTCCATGAGTGGCCATAAAATTAATCATATCTGGAGTTACCATCTCTGCAGCGGCCAGAAAATCACCTTCATTTTCTCTATTTTCATCGTCTACTACAATGATTATTTTTCCGTTTTTAATATCTTGAATAGCATCTTCAATAGTATTCAATTCTATTTTTTTGGAGCTGATATTTGTTGTATTCATTTGTTAATTTATTCAGAAGGTTTTGCCTTTTTTATGAATTTAGTTATTGGATGTAAAAATACATCAATATTAAATAATCCCATTCCTTTTGATGCTCTTCTTGTTAGGAAATAAGCAAAAGGAATCATAATTATACTAGAAACCCAAGAACCTACAAAAGCAGAAAGAGAACTTTCTTCGGCTAAGTTTCTACCAAATGTATTTACAAAAAAATAGATAACATAAATAATTATAGCTAGGATCATGGGTAAACCAAAACCTCCTTTTCTTATAATAGAACCAAGTGGAGCACCGATAAAAAACAAGATTAGACAAGAGAGAGAAATGGCTATTCTGTTATGAAATTCTATATCATAAAGGTTTAAGATTTTTCTTTTCCATTGAATAGATTTCTTGTCTGTTTTAATATTTTTATTTGAATTTTTCACATTGTTGATGGCTGCATTCAAAACACTAATCTTTCCACTCAAATTAAAGTTATTTAAAACCTCGGGTTTAAATTTAATTAAACTTATTGAATCATCTTGTTTATAGAGTTCTTTCGCATTTATTTTAATATAAATACTTTTAGATTTAGATGTTAAATACTCATCATAGGATAATTTCATTGCAGGAATAGTATCTTTTAATTGCCCTAAACTTAACATGTTATAACTTTTAGTATATTTTTCGTCATCTAGATCATCATCTGTAAACTTTGAAATATCAATATTGAATGTATACTCTTTAAAAGTTGCATTTGATGCAGGCATTTTTTTCATCGTATTAATATTCCTTCTTTTAGGAATATGTTCTTCATGATAAAAACCATCAAATAAAACTAATGTCATGTATTTGCTTCCCTCTTCACTAATAATCTTTCCTCTTTCAGCAGTGATTATTTTCTTATTACCTTTTTTTGATGACAAGTCATAGATTAAAACCTTTCTGAGTAAGTTTTTTTCTTCACCATATTTTTCATCAAATTTTATTTGATAATTGGGTATTTCTGAATTAAAACTTCCTGAAATTAATGCTAGTGCAGGTGTTTTTTTCTTAATATTATTTGTTAAGTTTTTTTGTTTTAAAGTAGCATAAGGAAACACATAGTTAAGTGACAAAAAATTCAATACACTAATTAATAATGTCAATATAATTAATGGCCTCATTAACCTCATTAATGAAATACTAGCTGATTTAGCAGCTGCAAACTCATAATTCTCAGACATTTTCCCTAATGACATTATAGAGGATAATAAGACAGCTATTGGTAATGCTTGAGACGATACAACTAAAGCAGTGTAATAAAGAAATTTAAATATAAAAAAAAGCCCAATCCCTTTTCCAGCGATACTCTCAAAAGCCATCCAAAGTGCTTGCATGACAAGTACAAATAGAATTATTAAAAAAGTTGCAAAAAATGGAACTAAAAATGATTTTAAAATATATCGATCTAAAATTTTCATCTAGTCTATTAAATAACCAAGTTTTTCATACGAATTTCGATCAAACTGAAACAGTTCATTAGAGATGTTTTGATTGCTTTTAAATTGATCTATAGTTAAAATAGTTTTTGTGCCATTGTCACCAAATTGTATTAATTTATATATGTGTCTAGTTTTTATATCGATACCCAAATTAACTTTCACAATTTCAGATTCCGTATCAATAGGAGTAAGATTAATGAATTGAATTTTCCGTCCTTTAATATTTTTAATTACACCCATCGAGTAATTGTATCCTTCTTTGTAAAAAGTAAGTAATTTTGACGGATAAATTACGCCATCATCTTCCTCAAAATCTTGATCATTAATCATGATTTCTTTTTCATCATAGTTGATAACAAATAATTTAAGTCCATTAAAAATAAAGGTATTTCCTAAATATTTTAAATTATATTTTTCTCCTTTAAGAGTTATAGAACCTTTAGTAGGTAGTTCATCATTTTCATTAATTCCAGCTTCTTCATTTATGAGTGAAGTGCTGAAATCTAAGGTCATATTGTTGTATGATTTCATTGTTGTTGAAACATCATCTAATAAAATTCTAGCTTCCTCTTTCTGTTGAGAAAAGGCTGAAGTATTTACAATGAGTGTTATAACGAAAAACCAAATTTTATTCATCTTATCCGTTTTTTTCATTTTCTAATAATTTTTCTAACGCAGCTAAATCTTGAACTAAAACTTGCCTAGCTTTACTTCCTTCAAAATTTCCAACGATACCAGCAGCCTCTAGTTGATCTATTAGTCGACCAGCTCTATTATAACCAAGTTTTAATTTTCTTTGCAATAAAGATGCAGACCCTTGTTGAGCAATAACAATAATTTCTGCTGCATCTTTAAATAGTTTATCTCTATCAGAAATATCTATATCAAGACTTGTGCCACCTTCTTCACCCACATATTCCGGTAAAAGGTGTGCATCTGGATATGCTCTTTGAGAACCAATGAAATCGGTTA
This sequence comes from uncultured Flavobacterium sp., assembly GCA_913061465.1. GTDB lineage: Bacteria > Bacteroidota > Bacteroidia > Flavobacteriales > Flavobacteriaceae > Polaribacter. The sequence goes on along the minus strand of CAJXSU010000044.1, from coordinate 610 downwards.
TTTTCTCAACTTCTGGAGTATCAACAAAAGCACATTGAATTCTTTCTATTTCGTTTCCTGCAGTGTATAGTAGATCTCCACGACCAATTAATTGATCGGCTCCACCAGCATCTAAAATAGTTCTTGAGTCTATCTTTGAGGTTACTCTAAATGCTATTCTAGCAGGAAAATTTGCTTTGATTATCCCAGTAATAACATTTACAGAAGGTCTTTGTGTTGCAACAATTAGATGTATTCCAATTGCTCTCGCCAATTGAGCTAATCGAGCAATGGGTGTTTCTACTTCTTTACCAGCTGTCATGATTAAATCTGCAAATTCATCGATTACTAAAACAATGTAGGGTAGAAATTGATGTCCATCATTTGGATTTAATTTTCTAGCCTTAAATTTAGTATTGTATTCTTTTATATTTCTGACCATTGCAGATTTAAGCAAGTCATAACGGTTGTCCATTTCTATGCACAAAGAGTTTAATGTATTAACTACTTTGGTAGTATCTGTTATTATTGCTTCTTCTGTGTCGGGTAATTTTGCCAAATAATGACGTTCAATTTTATTGAATAAAGTTAATTCTACTTTTTTAGGATCTACCAATACAAATTTAACTTC